>JAISAV010000044.1 GCA_031266545.1 Odoribacteraceae bacterium
GCGCTTTCGTGTTTATAGCCGTGGCTGACAGGCCACGGTCAACGAAATGTCCCCATTCACGCGCCGCATAGCGGTGCCGCAATCATATGACATAGACCTCGTGATAAACGGCACCGCTACGCGGCGCACAGGTGTGGAATGTCTTGTCGACCGTGGCCTGTCAGCCACAGCTATAAACGCATAAGCGCTATGCGCTTACGGGGAAACGATCTTCCGACCACTCGTGGCCTTCAGCCCTTAGCGTAATGACACGGGGAGCCAGCACGTCTGCGTTGGGCTGAGTTATGGCGGGCCTTCAGCCCTTAGCGCAATGACACGGGGAACCAGCACGCCGGGGCCACGTCGAGGCCACGCCGGCCCAGCCTAAAAAACGGCGCTTTCCTAAAAAAAAAAGTAAATAATTGCGGTCAGGGGTTTTATGTGCTATATTTGTGAGATTTTTAAATACCGGAAATATGTCTCAATCGATAAGCGGGGGAAAGGGGTCTTACGTGGTCTCGACGATCAGTATCACGCTGGTACTGATGGTCGTGGGGGCTTTGGTTTTTATTTTATTGAACGCTCGCGTCGTGTCGGATCACGTGAAGCGAAACATCAGCGTGCTGGTCGTCATCAAGGACAAGACGAACGAGGCGGAGATCCGGCGCGTGCAGAAGATCCTCGACACGCGCTCGTTCACGTACTCCTCCCTCTACGTCACCAAGGAGCAAGCGGCCGAGGATTTCAAGCAGGAGATGGGCGAGGATTTCGAATCCATCCTGAAGGCCAACCCGCTCTTGCCCTCCATCGAGTTGCGCCTGCACCCGGTGTACGCCAACAACGACTCGCTGGCGCTGATCGAGAAAAACCTGCGCGGGATTGATATCGTGCACGACGTCCATTACCAGAAGTCGCTGGTGGAGGGGATCAACGAGAACGCGCGGCAGATCACGCTGGCCTTCCTCGCCGTGGCGGCCGTGCTGATGCTGATCTCCTTCACGCTGATCCGGAACACGATCCACCTCTCCGTCTACGCGCGCCGCTTCCTGATCAAGACCATGCAGTTGGTGGGCGCCCGGCCCGGGTTTATCGCCCGCCCCTTCTTGAGCGGCAGCGTGTGGCGCGGGTTTATCGGGGCGTTGCTGGCCAACGTGCTGTTGCTGGCGGGCATCTTTTTCCTGCAGGAGCATTACGGGCGCGTGCTGGAATTCGATTTCCTGCAGGAGGAGACGATCCTCGTGATGGTGGCGTCCGTGGTGGCGTGCGGGATCATGCTGTCGCTCTTCTCGGCGTGGCTCTCCGTCCGCCGCTACTTGAACAAGGATTTAAACGATTTATATAAATAAAAAAGGAAGAATTATGGTAGAAGAACGCAAGAGTAAAAACGATGGTTTCCCCGTGCCGCGGGACAATTACAAGATGATGTTGATCGGTTTCGGGATCATCGTGCTCGGCTTCGTGTTGATGATGGGCAAGGGGGCGGACTCGCCGGACAGTTTTAATTACGACATTTTCAGCTTCAGGCGCATCACGCTGGCCCCGGTGGTCGTGCTGCTCGGGTTCGGGTTCATGTTCTGGGCGATCCTCCGTCGTCCGAAGAAAAAGGAGTAGGGAACATGGATTGGTTACAAGCGCTGGTGCTGGGCATCATACAGGGGTTGACGGAGTTCCTGCCGGTGAGCAGTTCCGGTCACCTGCAAATCTTCGGGGCGTTATTCGGCGTGGCGGCGGAAGAGAACTTGACGTTTGCCATCGTGGTGCACGCCGCCACGGTGTGCAGCACGATCGTGGTGCTGTGGCGGGAACTGGCCGCGTTGGGCCGGGGGATCTGCCGCTTCAAGTACAACGCGGAGCTGGCCTACGCGTTGAAGATCGGGCTGTCGATGATCCCGGTGGCCGTCGTCGGGCTGTTCTTCAAGGAGCGCGTGGAGGTGTTGTTCGCGTCGGGACTGGCGCTCGTGGGGGCGATGCTGTTGTTGACGGCCGCGCTCCTGGCCTTCGCCTACCGGGCGAGGCCGGGGAAGAAGGCGGGAATTTCCTACCGGGACGCGTTCCTCGTGGGGCTGGCGCAGGCGTGCGCCGTGGTGCCCGGCCTCTCCCGCTCCGGGACGACGATCGCCACGGGCCTCTTGCTCGGGAACCAGAAGGAGGAGGTGGCCAAGTTCTCCTTCCTGATGGTGTTGATCCCGATCCTGGGGGAGGCCCTGCTGGACTTGATGAAAGGAGACTTCTCCGCGTCTGCTTCCGGGATCTCCGCCGGGGTTTTGCTGGTGGGTTTCGCGGGGGCGTTTATCTCCGGGGTTATCGCCTGCCGGTGGATGATCGGCATCGTGAAGAGGGGCAAGTTGATATGGTTTGCCCTCTACTGCGCGCTGGCGGGGATTCTGGCAATCGTGCTGGGCTGATGGCGGGATGGGAACATATCCGGTTTCGCGAGCAAGGGGACTTCCGCGAGGGAGCGGTTTTGGTCGTGGACAAGCCCGAGCGGTGGACATCGTTTGACGTGGTCAACAAGATACGCTCCTCCCTGCGGGGCAGGTGCGGCAAACTCAAGGTGGGGCACGCCGGCACGCTGGACCCGCTGGCGACGGGGGTGATGGTGCTCTGCACCGGCAAGGCGACGAAAGAGATCGAGCGCTACATGGGGCAGGAGAAGGAGTACGTGGCGCGGGTGACCTTCGGGCACACGACCCCCTCGTATGACCAGGAGAGCGCCTTCGACGGCTCGTACGACTACTCGCGCGTCGACCGCGCGTTGCTCGAGGAGGTACTGGGGCGCTTTGCAGGGGAGATCGACCAGCGCCCCCCGGCCTTCTCGGCGGTGCGGCTGGACGGCGCCCGGGCTTACGAGATGGCCCGCCGGGGCGAGGAGGTGGAGATGAAGAGTCGCCGCGTGTGGATCAAGGAGATAGAGGTGGTGGAGATGGAGATGCCGGGGATCACGCTCCGGGTCACGTGCGGGAAGGGGACGTATATCCGCTCTCTCGCCCATGACATCGGGCGCGCCTGCGGCAGCGGCTCCTACTTGTCGGCGTTGCGACGCACGCGGGTGGGGGATTTCCGGGTGGAAGAGGCCTTTCGCCTGGACGAGTTGATCCGCTTGTTGGAAGAAAAAAGAATAGAATAATATTTAAAACCAGAAAGATGAAATTATCGAAGTTCAGGTATAAATTACCCGCGGAGTTGATCGCGTCACACCCGACACCGAACCGGGATGAGAGTAGACTCATGATATTGGACAGGAAGAACGGCAAGATCGAACACCGGCTTTTCAAGGAGATTATCGACTATTTTACCGAGAAAGACGTGTTCGTGTTTAACGACACGAAGGTGTTTCCCGCCCGCCTCTACGGGAACAAGGAGAAAACGGGGGCGGAGATCGAGGTCTTCCTGCTGCGGGAGTTGAACCAAGAGCTGCGGATCTGGGACGTGCTGGTAGACCCGGCGCGAAAGATCCGCATCGGGAACAAGCTATACTTTGGCCCGGATGATAGCATGGTGGCGGAGGTGATCGACAACACCACCTCGCGCGGGCGCACGCTACGCTTCCTATTCGACGGCGACTACCCGGCATTCAAGGCGGAATTGTTCTCGCTGGGCGAGACCCCGCTCCCCCGTTCGCTGGGCCGGAAGGTGGAGCCTATCGACGCGGAGCGCTACCAGACGATCTTTGCCTGTCACGAGGGCGCGGTAGCGGCCCCGACGGCGGGCTTGCATTTTAGCCGGGAGCTGATGAAGCGAATGGAGATCAAGGGAATAGAATTCTCCTTTATCACGCTGCACGCGGGCCTTGGCAATTTCCGGGAGGTGGACGTGGAAGACCTGACGAAACACAAGATGGACTCCGAGCAGATCATCGTGCCCGAGAGCACGGTGGAGAAAGTCAACGCCGCCAAGGACGGGCGTCACAAGGTGTGCGCCGTGGGCACGACGGTGGTGCGCACGCTGGAAAGTTGCGTCACCACGCGGGGCCGCCTGACGGTCTTCGACGGGTGGACGAACAAGTTTGTCTTCCCCCCGTACGATTTCAGCGTGCCCGACGCGATGGTCTCCAACTTCCACCTGCCTTACTCGACCTTGTTGATGATGGTGGCCGCCTTCGGGGGTTTTGACTACGTGATGGAGGCCTACAACACGGCCGTCCGGGAGAAGTACCGCTTCGGCACGTATGGCGACGCATTATTGATGATTTAACCCTAATTTGTAGATCCTTGAACGTAGGAGGGCTGATAGCGTTATTCCAGAAACATCCCGCGGCCAAGCGGGTGATCGAGCGGTTGAAGGGAGACGAGCACGCGAAGGTCAGGATGGAGGGAGACGTCGGATCGTCTCTCGCTTTTTTGGCCGCCGTGGTCATGAAGGAGGTGGAGGAGGTGCAATTTTTCGTGCTGGACGACAGGGAGGAGGCCGCCTATCTCTACAACGATCTGGTCGCGCTGACGGGCGAGGAACACGTGCGCTTTTTGCCGGCCTCTTACCGGCGGGCGGGGAATTTCGAGGACAAAGACAACGATTCGATCCTCGCCCGCGCGGAGGTGCTGAACGCGCTGGCCGATCACCGGGCAAGCCGGGTGGTGACCTACACGGAGGCGCTGGTCGAGCGGGTGGTCACCGCGGAGGCCCTCTCCAACCTCTCCATGCCGGTGTCGCGGGGGGACGCGCTCACCATCTCGTTCCTCGAGTCCCTGCTGGCGGAGTATAATTTTGAACGCGCCGAGTTCGTGTACAGCCCGGGGCAATTCTCCATCCGGGGCGGGATCGTGGACGTTTACTCGTTCGCGGAGGAGCACCCCGCGCGCCTCGAGTTTAACGGCGACAAGGTGGAGAGCATCCGCTACTTCAACGTGGAGACGCAGTTATCTGAACAACAAGTGCAACGCATCATGATCCTCCCCGACCTGAGCGACGTGACCGACCGCGCGTTGTACGGGGGCTTGTCCGGGTTCGCGGGACAACGGGCGGTCTGGTGGGTCAAGAACGCGCTGTCGATACACGACCGCCTGAACACGCTGAAGCGGAACGACTCGAACGACGTGTGGATCACCCCGCGGCACCTCTTCGACGACTGGGAGGGGAGCCGCGTGTTGGAGTGGGGGAGCGAGTCCTTCTTCCGGGGCGAGATCGTCCGCGTGGAGGCGGAGCCGCAGCCGGCGGTGAACAAGCAATTCGACCTGCTGGCGAGCCACCTGATCGCCAAGCAGGAGGAGGGCTACGCCCTCTACATCTGCTCGAGCAACGAGATGCAATTGCAACGCCTGCGGGACATCTTTTCGGACAAAGGATTACGCGTCAATTTTTCCCCGGTGGACGGCACCGTCCACGACGGTTTCAGCGATACCCGGCTCAAGATCTGCGTCTACACGGAACACCAGATCTTCGATCGTTACCACAAGTACACCCTCAAGACGACCCAACTGCGCAAGGAGCGGGAGTCGATCACCATCAGCGAGCTGCAAAACCTTCACCCGGGCGATTACGTGGTGCACGTCGATCACGGCATCGGGCGCTTCGGCGGGCTGGTGCGCCTCGACAACAACGGCAAGGAACAAGAGGCCATACGCCTCGTCTACCAGGGCAGCGGGGAGTTATACGTCGGCCTCCACTCCCTGCACAAGGTCTCGAAATACCGGGGGAAGGAGGGCATCCCGCCCGCGATCAACAAGCTGGGGGGAGACGCGTGGAGTCGCCTGAAACAGCGCGCGAAGTCGCGGGTGAAGGAGATCGCCCGCGAACTGATCGCCCTCTACGCCCGGCGGCGGCAGGAGACCGCGTTCGCCTTCTCCAAGGACAATTACCTGCAAGAAGAGATGGAGGCCTCCTTTATATACGAGGAGACGCCCGACCAGATGAAGGCCATCAAGGCGGTCAAGAGCGACATGGAGGACACCCGCGTGATGGATCGCCTGATCTGCGGGGACGTCGGCTTCGGCAAGACGGAGGTCGCCATCCGGGCGGCCTTCAAGGCGGTGGCCGACAGCAAGCAGGTGGCGGTGCTGGTGCCGACGACCGTCCTCGCCTACCAGCACTATCATACCTTCACCAAACGACTGGCGGGGATGCCCTGCCGCGTGGAGTACATCAGCCGGATGCGCAAGCCCGCGGAGAACAAGCGCGCCATCGAGGGGCTGGCCGATGGGAAGGTGGATATCATCATCGGCACGCACCGCCTGACCAGCAAGGAGATCCGGTTCAAGGATCTCGGCCTGCTGGTGGTCGACGAGGAGCAAAAGTTTGGCGTGGACGCGAAAGAACGACTCAAACGCCTGAAGCTAAACGTGGACACCATCACCATGACGGCCACCCCGATCCCGCGGACACTGCAATTCTCCCTGATGGGCGCGCGCGACATGTCGATCATCCGCACCCCGCCGTCCAACCGCTACCCCATCGTCACGGAGCTGCACCGCTTCGACGAGGGGGTGATCCGGGACGCCCTCCTCTACGAGATGAGCCGCGGCGGGCAGGTATTTTTCATACACAACCGGGTGGAGACGATCTGCGAGGTGCAATTCCTCCTCCACCGGCTGGTGCCGGGGATCAAGAGTTGCGTGGGCCACGGGCAGATGCACGGGGACCAGTTGGAGCGGGTGATGCACGACTTTATCCGGGGCGACTACGACGTGTTGATCGCCACGACCATCGTCGAGTCCGGGCTGGACATCCCGAACGCCAACACGATCATCATCGATCAGGCGCAGAATTACGGCCTGAGCGACCTGCACCAGTTGCGGGGGCGCGTGGGGCGTTCCAGCAGGAAGGCCTTCTGCTACCTGCTCGCCCCGCCGCTGGAAATGATCAACATGGATGCGCGCCGTCGCCTGAAGGCCATCGAGGATTTCAGCGGGCTGGGGAGCGGCTTTAACATCGCCATGCAAGACCTCGACATACGGGGGGCGGGCAACATCCTGGGCGGGGAACAGTCCGGCTTCGTCACCGAGATAGGCTACGAGACCTACCTGCGGATCCTCAACGAGGCCCTGCTGGAACTGCGCGAGGAGGAAGGCCCCCTCGCGGACGCCGGCAAAGAGCGCCCCGGCACCCCGGTCACCTTCGCCGTGGATTGCGTCGTCGACACCGACCTCGAGATGCTGATCCCGGAGGGATACGTGGAGAGCGTCAGCGAGCGCGTGCGCCTCTACCGCGAGCTGGACAATCTCGCCGACGAGGCCTCCCTGCTCCGCTTCGAGGTCGGGTTGCGAGACCGCTTCGGCGAGATTCCCCTGCCGGTAAAGGGGTTATTGGAGGTGGTGCGCACGCGTAACCGTTGCCAAGAGATCGGCGTCGAGCGTCTGGTGCTCAAGAACGAGAAGATGGTGCTTTACTTTATCAGCGACCAGCGATCCCCGTTCTACGCCTCGCCGCTCTTCAATGCATTGCTGAAATTCGTGCAACGGCAGTCGATCCCCTGCAACATGGGCGAGCGGAACGGCCGCCTGACCCTCACCTTCGCGGGGGTCAGCACGATGGAACGGGCGGCGACCACCATCCGGCAGATGCACGAGCGAGTGATAGGAAACGAATACCCTGCCAACGCGTGAACCTGATCGTCGACATAGGGAACTCGTGCGGCAAGTACGCCATCTTCAGCGAGGGCTACCTGCTGGAAAGGGGAAACGACCCCTTTGGCTGGCGCACGCGACTGGACGCCTACCCGAAACGCGGCCCGGTGACGCGCGCCCTGCTGGCCTGCACGGGCGAACCTCCGGCCGGCCTGCGGGAAGAGTTACAAGCGACCTTCGCGTTCTTCCGCGAGGCGTCGACGTCGCTCCCCCTGCCCATCTCGCTGGACTACGAGACCCCCGCCACGCTGGGGATCGACCGCGTGGCCGCGTGCGTGGCAGGCGTGGCCCTCTACCCGGGGCGCGACCTGCTGATCGTCGACGCGGGCACGGCCCTCACCTTCAACTTCGTCAGCGCCGAGGGACTCTTCCTCGGCGGCAACATCTCCCCCGGCGCGGGCATGCGTTGCTGGGCGTTGCACGAGTTCACGGCGCGCCTCCCGCTGGTGGGCAACATCTGTGGCCCCCCCGCCGGGGCGATAGCGAAGAACACGCGCGACGCGATCTACGGGGGCGTCACGCATGGCGTCTACCTCGAGATATGGGCTTACGCGAGCGACTTCCGGCGCGAACACCCGGCCGGCGAACTCCTGCTCACGGGTGGCGACAGCCGCTGGCTCGCACCCGCCCTCTCCAACCACTTCAACATAAACGAGAACCTCGTGATGATCGGCCTGAACAAAATACTGGAATACCAAATAACGAACGAGAAATGAAAACGCGACTCGCCTTACTGCTCCTCGCGGGGATAGCCTTCCACGCCTGCAAGACAAACCTCGACGAGGTCAACAAGCTCATCCACCGGGAAAACATGCCGACCATGTCCGGGGAAAACATGCAAATGTGGTACACCGACTCGGCCCGCCTGAAGTACCACGTCACCACGCCGCGCTACGACAAGTACGACCGAGAGGAGCGGAAATACGAGGAGTTTCCGCAGGGCCTCCACGTGATTGCCTACGACACTGCCGGGATCGTGGAGAGTACCCTCGACGCGAAATACGCGCGCCGGGCGGATAACCAGAACCTCTGGGAAATCCGCACCCAGGTGGTGGTCACGAACGCCGAGGGCACAAAATTAGAGACGGAACTCCTCTTCTGGGACATGGACAAGGAGTGGATCTACACCGTGCAACACGTCCGCCTGACCTCCGGCGACCAAGTCATCGAGGGCAACGACGGCTTCGAATCCGATCAACAACTCAACAACCCCCTCTTCCGGAGGGTAACGGGATGGTTGGAGCTGGAAAACCAGCCTTAGACACCTGCGGCAATAAAAAAAATACGCACCGGGAGGCGAGATTGCCCGCGAGGATCGTTCAAAAATGTAAAATCCTATATATCTTTGCCGGCGAACTAATCAAATCATGAGATCATGTGTGGAATTATAGGCATGTTTGACATCGTGTCGAACCCCGAAAACTACCGGGGACGTGTTTTAAAGATGGCGCAAAAGATTCGCCACCGCGGGCCTGACTGGTCTGGAATCTACTGTGGCGACAACGCCATCCTCGCGCACGAGCGCCTCTCTATCGTCGACCCTGAGTCCGGGGGGCAACCGCTCAAGAGCAAGGACGGGAAACTGGTGCTGTCGGTGAACGGCGAAATATACAATCACCGCGAGTTACGCGCGCGGCTGTCGGGGGCATACGAGTTCCAGACGGGGTCGGACTGCGAGGTGATCCTCGCACTCTACCGCGAGCAGGGGCCTGCCTTTATCGAGGAGATGAACGGGATTTTCGCCTTCGCCCTTTACGACGCAGAGAAAGACGTGTACCTCGTCGCCCGCGACCACATGGGCATCATCCCCCTCTACAAGGGTTGGGACGCGGAGGGACATTTCTACGTGGCCTCGGAACTGAAGGCGCTGGAAGGGGTCTGCTCCGCGATCGAACCGTTCCCGCCGGGCGAGTACCTTTACAGCCCGGACAAGGAGCCGCGGCAGTGGTACCAGCGCGACTGGATGGAATACGAGCCGGTGCGGGACAACGTGTCGGATATCTCCCTCCTGCGGGCCTCGTTGGAGGAGGCCGTGCGTCGCCAGTTGATGTCGGACGTCCCGTACGGGGTGTTGCTATCGGGTGGCCTCGACTCGTCGATCATCTCGGCGATTACCAAGAAGTTCGCGGCCCGGCGCGTCGAGACGGACGGGCGTAGCGAGGCGTGGTGGCCGCGCCTGCACTCGTTTGCCGTGGGGCTGGAAGGGGCGCCCGACCTCGCGGCCGCGAGGAAGGTGGCCGACCACGTGGGGACGGTGCACCACGAGATCCATTACACGATCCAAGAAGGGCTGGACGCCGTGCGCGACGTGATCTATTACCTCGAGACCTATGACGTGACGACCGTCCGCGCCTCGACGCCCATGTACCTGCTGGCGAGGGTCATCAAGTCGATGGGCATCAAGATGGTGCTGTCCGGCGAGGGGGCCGACGAGATTTTCGGCGGTTACCTGTACTTCCACAAGGCCCCCGACGCGCGGGCGTTTCACGAGGAGACGGCGCGCAAGCTGGGCAAACTCTACCTGTACGATTGCCTGAGGGCAAACAAGGCGCTGGCCGCGTGGGGCGTGGAGGGCCGCGTCCCGTTCCTCGACAAGGAGTTCATGGACGTGGCCATGCGCCTCAACCCGCGGGACAAGATGGCCGGCGAGGGGAAGATGGAGAAATGGATCTTGCGCGAGTCCTGCAAGGATCTCCTGCCGGAGAGCGTGACGTGGCGCCAGAAGGAGCAATTCTCGGACGGCGTGGGGTACGGGTGGATCGATAGCCTGAAACGCGTCACCTCGGAGGCCGTCTCCGACCGGCAGATGCAGCACGCGGACAGGCGTTTCCCCGTGAACCCACCGCAAAACAAGGAGGAGTATTACTACCGCTCGATCTTCGAGGAGCATTTCCCGTCGCCACAAGCGGCGCGGACGGTGCCCTCGGTGCCTTCCGTGGCGTGCAGCACGCCCGAGGCGCTGGCGTGGGACGCCTCGTTCCGCGGGATGAACGATCCCTCCGGCCGCGCCGTCGGTAGCGTGCATCATCACGGGATTTGACCGGTCGTTTTTTAGTCACCCGCGTATATTGTTTTAACTAAAGAAAAACCGTTGACAAAGATGAAGGAGGACACGATCAATGTAGTAGACTTGCAAGGGAGCAAGAGAGAGGCGTTCGACCGCCTCTACCGGCTCTACTTCAACTCGCTATATCGTTTCGCGTACCACTTCATCATGTCTCCCGAGGCGGAAGATCTCGTGCAGGAGGTCTTTATCAAGTTGTACGAGAAAAGGATGTCGCTCCCGGAGAACGTTTCCCTGAAATCGTACCTCTACGCTGCGACCAAGAACGCTTGTATCAACTACTTGCGTCACCTCGGCATCCACGACAAGAACAAGAGCAAGCTCGTGGAAGCGATCTTGTTCAGCGCCGGTCACGATTACGAGGAGGAGGAGGAAGTCGCGGGACGGGTGGAAGCCTGCATCGCGAAGTTGTCGACACAACAACAACTCGTTTTGCGACTCCACGCAGAGGGGATGAGTTACCAGCAAATTGCCGAAAAATTGAACGTCTCCGTGGGCACCATCAACACGCACGTGAACCGGGCCTACGCGTATTTCAGGAAATTTTTCACGCTCGTCCTCTCTTTTTTCTCTTGAGCCTGTCTATTAAAGCGCGTTTTCACGTGTTATAGGGTGAAATGTCACAACATGAACATAGACTGGCTCATCATTAAACACAACTTGGAAGGGGTCGCCTCGGAGGAGGAGCGATCGCTCTACCGGCAATGGATCGAGGCCGACAGCGCGCACGCGGCCTACGCCCGGCAGGTGGAGTCCTATTACAACCGCCTCGACGCGCCCGACGCCTTGTCGGAGGAGCGCTTGCAAGCCAAACTGGAAGAGATAAACCGCCTCATTCGCCAAAGGACGCAGACGAGGCGGTTGACCCGTTGGGTCTCCGTTGCCGCGAGCGTCGCGGTGGTCGCGGGCGCCGCTTACTTCTACGCGCACCGCGACGGGAGCGAGACCGTCGAGGAGCAGGTGATCCGGCCGGGACGTCCTTACGCCGAGTTACAACTGGCCGACGGGAAGGTCGTGATCCTCCGGCAAGAAGCGAAACAGGTGATCGCCTCCGACGAGGCGGCGGAGATCACGAACGGGGACAACGTGCTGGTTTACACCCCGCGCGGGGAAGCCGCCCGGACGGGCTACCACGTGATCAACGTGCCCTCGGGGGCCGAGTACGAGGTGCAACTCGCGGACGGCACGCGGGTATTCCTTAATTCTTCTTCCCAGCTCCGCTTCCCGGTGACGTTTAGCGGCCCGGAACGCGAGGTCTTCCTGACGGGCGAGGCCTTCTTCGAGGTGGCCCGCGACACGGCGCGCCGCTTCACCGTCCGGGCGGGAGAGATGACCGTCGTGGCCCTGGGCACCGCCTTTAACGTGAAGGCCTACCCGCGACAAACGACCGCCGCCGCCACCCTGACCGAGGGACGCGTGAAGGTCATCCTGCCCGACCGGGAACACGAGGTGACGCCCGGACTGCAGGTGCTGTTCGACAAGACGACGAACACCTCCGGGGTCAAGGAGGTAAACGTGGCCTTGTACACCTCGTGGAAAGACGGCCACTACTCGTTTAACCAGATGCCGCTGGAGGAGATCATCTCCACGCTGGCCGTGTGGTACAACCTGAACGTCTCGTATCAAGACCCGGAGGTGAAGGAGATCCCCTTCTCCGGCCAACTGGAACGCTACGGGGACATCACCAAGTTCCTCGACAAGTTCGAGAGCACGAACGAGGTGCAATTCCAAATACAAGGGAATAACGTGATCATCAAGAAAAAGTAACAGGCTGAAAGTCTCGCGACTCTCAACCTGCCTTTCATTAATACCGTTATACTTTCACGTCGCTTGCAATGAGGGAGAGTATAATCAACATTAACTTTAAAACGCAAATGTATGAAAAAAGTGCCGATCAGCGCGTGGACTGATCACTGGTTCTTACCACGCAAAATGTTAATCTTTATGAAATTCCTGGGAGTAATCTTGTTTAGCGTATGCATCTCCGCGCACGCCAACGTCTACTCGCAATCGGCGAGGGTCACGCTGGAGATGAAAAACACGTTACTCAACGACGTGTTAGAGGAACTGATGAAGCAGTCGAATGTCAATTTCCTTTACAACTACAACCTTGTCAAGGAGATTCGCGTCGACGTGAAGGCTGACAACGAGGAACTCACGACCGTGCTGGCGGGGTTGCTCCCCGACTTGGGCCTGGAGTATTTCTTGAACGAGGGGGTTGTCGTGATCCGGGA
>JAISAV010000105.1 GCA_031266545.1 Odoribacteraceae bacterium
AAATCGATTATTTAACCGGATCGTCATGAGAAAAAAACACAGGAAAGGTTTCGTGATTTTTTGGGGGGCGTTCGCGTGCCTCCTCGGCGGGGCATGCCTCTTTTTCTACCTGATCGCCATCGGGAAGCTGGGATTCATGCCCTCGTTCGAGGAGCTGGAAAACCCGACCAGCCGCTTCTCCAGCGAGATTTACTCGGCCGACGGGAAGATGCTCGGCAAGTACTTCCGGGGCAACGAGAACCGCCGCTACACGGACTACAAGGACATCCCCGCCAGCGTGCTGGACGCCCTCGTCGCCACGGAAGATATCCGCTTTTACGACCACAGCGGCATCGACGCCCGCGGCCTGCTGCGCGTGATCAAGGGGCTGCTCTCGGGCAGCACCTCCAGCGGCGGCGGCAGCACCCTCTCGCAACAGCTGGCCAAGATGCTCTTCCCGCGCAACCCCGAGCAGGGCGCCGCGGGGCTGGTGCTGCAAAAATTCCGCGAGTGGGTCATCGCCGTCAAGCTCGAGAAAAGCTACACGAAAGAGGAGATCATCACCATGTACCTCAACAAGTTTGACTTCCTGAACCTTGCCGTCGGCGTCAACTCCGCCGCGCACATCTACTTCGGCATCCCCACCGACTCGCTGCGCGTCGAGCAATCCGCCCTGCTGGTGGGGATGGCCAAGAACCCCTCGCTCTACAACCCGATCCGCGCGCCGGAACGCGCCCTCGGTCGCCGGAACGTCGTGCTGGGGCAGATGAAGAAATACGGCATGATCACCGGGCACGCGCGCGACTCCCTCGCCGCGCTCCCCCTCGGCATCAACTTCCAGCGCGAGGATCACAAGGAGGGCCTCGCCACCTACTTCCGCGAGTACCTGCGCCTCTACATGACGGCCTCCCGCCCGGAAAAAGGTTCCCCCGCCTACCGCTGGAACAGGGGACAGTACGCCGTCGACTCCCTCGCGTGGGAGGAAGACCCGCTCTACGGCTGGTGCAACAAGAACCGGAAGGCCGACGGCTCCCCCTACGACATCTACGCCGACGGCCTCAAGATCCACGCCACGCTCGACTCCCGGATGCAGCGATACGCCGAGGAGGCCGTGCTCGAGCACCTCGGCAAGACGCTGCAACCGGATTTCAACAAGGAGGCCGCCCGGAAGAGACGCCCCCCCTTCTCCGACGACATCCCGGCGGCGCGCGCCGACAGCATCATCAACCGCGCCATACAGTCCTCCGACCGCTTCCGGTCGATGCAACGGGCCGGCATCGGCGTCGACTCCATCCGCCGCTCCTTCGACGTGCCGGTGAAGATGACCGTCTTCTCCTACGCGGGGGCGCGGGACACGGTCATGACCCCGAGGGACTCGCTGAAATACTATAAATCGATCCTCCGCGCCGCCTTCATGGTGATGAACCCGGCCAACGGCCACGTCAAGGCATACGTGGGGGGGCCTGACTTCCACTACTTCATGTACGACATGGTGAGCACGGGGAGACGGCAGGTGGGTTCCACCATCAAGCCGATCCTCTACACGCTGGCCATGCAGGAGGGCCTCGACCCGTGCCAGAAGGTGCTGAACGTGCCCCAGACCTTTATCCTGCCCAGCGGCGAGCCGTGGACGCCGCGCAACTCCACCCGCGAGCGCGAGGGCGAGATGGTCACGCTCAAGTGGGGGCTGGCCAACTCCGTGAACAACATCTCGGCGTGGGTGCTGAAACAGTTCACCCCCGGCGCCGTCTCGCAGATGGCCCGGAAGATGGGCATCACCAGCCACGTGCCCCCCGTCCCCTCGATCTTCCTCGGCTCGGCCGAGATCACCGTCAAGGAGATGGTGGCCGCCTTCGCCGTCTTCGTCAACAAGGGGGTCTACAACGCCCCCGTGATGGTGACCCGCGTGGAGGACAAGTACGGCAACGTGCTCGCCAGCTTCCAGCCCAACCCGCGGGAGGTGATCACCGGGGCGACGGCCTACCTGATGACCAGCCTCCTCGAGGAAGTGGTGAACAAGGGCACGGGCATCCGGCTGCACTACAAGTACGGCCTCCGCGAGCCGATGGGCGGCAAGACCGGCACCACGCAGGAGCACTCCGACGGCTGGTTTATCGGCATCACCCCCGCGCTGGCCGGCGGCGCGTGGGTGGGCGCCGAGGATCGCGACGTCCACTTCCAGGAACTGCGCCTCGGGCAAGGGGCGCACATGGCCCTGCCCGTCTGGGCGCTCTTCATGCAGAAGGTGCGCGCCGACGCCTCCATACGGCTCTCGCCCGCGGGATTCGAACGCCCGGCCTCCTTCCGGCAGGTGATCGACTGCGGCGACGACGAGGAGGAGGGGGAGGGAGCAAAGGTCGAGGTGCTGGAAGAGGTCTTTTTCTAACGATAACCGCGATGAAATCAAAAACCGTGTTCGTTTGCCAGAACTGCGGGGCGAAAGAGCCGAAGTGGGCGGGGAAATGCACCACCTGCGGGGAGTGGAATAGCTTCGTGGAAGAGCTGGAAGTGGTGGTGAAAGGCCCCGCGGCGAGGGGAACGACGCCCCGCGGCGTCACGCGCCCCCTCCGCCTCTCGGAGGTGAAGATCAACGCCGACGAGCGCCTGCACACGGGCGACGGCGAGCTTGACCGCGTGCTGGGCGGCGGCATCGTGCCGGGGTCGATGATCCTGCTGGGCGGCGAGCCGGGGGTCGGGAAATCGACGCTGGTGCTGCAATTCGCCCTGCAAAACCGCTGCGGGAAGGTGTTGTACGTGTCGGGCGAGGAGAGCGTGGCGCAAATCAAGATGCGGGCGCGACGGCTGGAAGCGGACAACGAGGAGTGCTTCTTCCTGTCCGGCAACTCGCTGGAAGCCGTGCTGGAACACGCCCGGGCGCTCGAGCCGAAGTTGCTGATCATCGACTCGATCCAGACGCTGGCCACCGAAGCGGTGGAGGCCATCCCGGGCAGCCTCTCCCAGATACGGGAGTGTACCAACACGCTGCTGCGCTATTCCAAGGAGAACACGATCACCACGATCCTGATCGGCCACATCACCAAGGACGGGCAACTGGCCGGGCCGAAGATACTGGAACACATGGTGGACACGGTGCTGCAATTCGAGGGCGACCAGCAGTACATGTACCGCATCCTGCGCTCCATGAAGAATCGCTTCGGGTCGACCTCCGAGATCGGGATTTACGAGATGGTGCAGTCCGGCCTGCGGCAAGTCACCAACCCCTCCGAGTTGCTGCTCTCGAATCACGGGCAGGAGTTGAGCGGGATCGCCGTCACGGCCACCGTGGAGGGCCTCCGCCCGATCCTGCTGGAGGCGCAGGCGCTGGTCAGCACGGCCGCGTACGGTACCCCGCAACGCTCGGCCACGGGCTTTGACACCCGGCGCCTCAACATGCTGCTGGCCGTGCTGGAAAAGCGGGTGGGCTTCCGCCTCGCGGCGAAGGACGTCTTCCTCAATATCGCCGGTGGCATACGGGTGAGCGATCCCGCCCTCGACCTGGGGGTGGTCATGGCCGTGCTCTCCTCCAATATCGACGCGCCGATCCCGCAGCACCTCCTCTTTGCCGGGGAGGTTGGCCTCTCCGGGGAGATACGCGCCGTGAGCCGCATCGAGCAACGGGTCTTCGAGGCGGAAAAGTTAGGCTTCAAGCAGATCTACATCCCCGCCGGTAATAAAAAGGGGTTGAGCAAGATGCCGGGCCGCATCGAGGTGAAGTTCGCCTCCCGGATCGCCGATATTTGCCGGGCGCTCCTCGGTTAAAGGGCCATGACCCGCCGGTATAACTCCTCGCCGGTGATCTGCAACGTCTCGACGTGCATCTCCGTCACGCGCTGTTGCGGGTTGATCAGGTAGACGCGCGGGGTGTAGGCGCTGGCGAATTTCTTGAAGATCGATCGATCCTCGTCCAGGTAATAGGGCATGGTAAATTGCGCCTCTGCCCAGTAAGCGCTCACCACCTCCGCCTTTTCCTCGCGGGAGATCGTGATCACGACGACGTCCGGCTCGTCCTTTAACATCTTCCAGGCCCCCTCGATGGCCGGGAGCACGCGCTGGCAGTCCCCGCACGTGGTGGAAAAGAGCACGAGCAACGTCTTCTTCCCCGCGAGCGTCGCCTTGCTAACCGTCCCCTCCCCGTTGGATAACGTGAAGTCGGGCACCTCGTCCCCGACCTTGACGTGACTGGTCGCCTCGTACGCGTTCTCATTGTCCCTCACGCACGAGAGGGAACAGAGCATTAAAATGCTCGAAATAAAAATCATCAACTGTTTCATCGTTCACAACATTAACATATCCACGCGAAGATACATGAAAAATCCTGAAAAAGCCGCAGGCGCTTGAAAAAAGACGCGTGGGAGAATCTTCCACGAGTGGTCGGAAGATGCAAAAAACCCCGAAGGGGTGTTCAGCAATAGCGTGGGGCAACGCCCCACGAATGGCCACCTGATGAATAACAAGCAGGTTGAAAGTCTGCGAGCCAATATAATACGATGCTATTGCTTACGCCCATTCAGGGCTTGGTGAATAGTATCCGGTTCGTGGGGCGCTGCCCCACGCTATTGCTGAACACCCCTTCGGGGCTTTTTGCATCTTCCGACCACGACTGGCTTATCAGCCACGGCTATAAACGCATAAGCGCTACGCGTTTTTTGCAGATCGCAAACGCTATGGCTTCTTGTAGATCTTCCGATCACTCGTGGCCTTCGGCCCTTAAAAAAACCGCTTGAATAGCGTGTATTCAAGCGGCTTCTTGTCGTAACGAGAGGAGTGCCCGTCCCGGCTTACTGGATGGTGCTCATCCCTTGTAATGCCTCGAGGGCAACCGAGTCGTTCGGGTTATATTCCAAGACTTTCGTGAAAAATTCTTTGGCCTGTCGATACTCCTTGAGGGCGTTCTCCGGGATGACCTCCGGGTTATTATTTTTCTTGGTAATCTCGTCCGCCTTCAGGTAATGAAAATACCCCAAGTAGCGGTAGCACTCCGGCAGGTTTCTCTTATACCTGTCCGCGTTGTTCGCTTCCTGCGTCACGACCTCGATTACCTTCTTGTAGAAAGGCTCGGCCAGGCCGACCTGGGTCTCCGGGTCAAGTTGCACGTGGATGCGCGCACGCCCCAGGTGGGCCGGCACGAACGTCGGCACAAGTTCGATGAGCCGCGTGAACACGGTGTCGGCTCTATGCAGGGTCATGACCCGCCGCTCCGGCACGGTGTCCTGCGCACCAAGGGAGTACAAGTTCTGCCCCCTCTTGTAAAGCAGTTGGAGGTCAGGTGCGGAGAGCGTCGCCTCGTAGAGGGCATAGTAACGATCGGCCGAGTCGCGGCGCACCAAGTTGTTGGCGAAGATATCTCCCATCGTTAACCAGAGGGCCTGCTTCGTGGAGTCCTTCTGTATGATCTTCCCGTAGTAGGGAATCGCTTGGGCAAATTGCTCGTTAGCGACCAGTTGTTCGGCATAGCAAATGTAGTCGAGGGCGATGTGCCTCTCCTCCGGGGTCGTTTCGATAAAATGCTTGATGGCCTCGATACTCTTCCCGCCTCCCTCGGTCTTGGACAGCGCGTAGGCTTTCAAGCGCTTGGCGACCAGGTTATCGGGATTCTTGTCCAGCACCGGCTGGACGATGGGTAATATCTTGTCATACTGCTTGTCAAAATGGAGGATGCCCGCGTACCTGAGCAAGTGCTCCACGCCGTAGTTGCCCGCCTCGATGAAGCGAGAATAGTGCTC
>JAISAV010000136.1 GCA_031266545.1 Odoribacteraceae bacterium
CTCCACCTACGGCGGCAACCCCATCGCCTGCCGCGTCTCGATCGCCGCCCTCGAGGTGATCAAGGACGAGCACCTCGTGGAGAACGCCGACCGCCTCGGCAAGATCTTCCGCGAGAAGGTCGGGGCCATCAAATCCGACCGCGTCGAGCTGGTGCGCGGCAAGGGACTCCTCAACGCCGTCGTCATCCGCCCCAAGAACGGCCAAACGGCCTGGGACGTCTGCCTCAAGCTGCGCGACAACGGCCTGCTGGCCAAGCCAACCCACGACCACATCATCCGCTTCGCCCCCCCGCTCGTGATCACCGAACCCGAGCTGCTGGAAGCCATCGCCATCATTCGCGATACCATCGAGGGGCTGGATTAATCGCTCGCTTTTGGCTACTCGCCACGCTATTCAAGGCCGCCCCGCGATCAACCGCGGGGCGGCCCTTTTCTTTTATTCTTTTCCCGCCGGACCAACGTCCGACTTAAGTCACTGCGGTTTAGGCCCCTGCCCAATGCCGTCAAGTTAACCTGAGTTCGGGATAAACATAACCCATTAGGGCTATGCTTATCCTGAACTCAGGTTATTTCAAACGTATCGCCCGCATGGAACGGCCCTTGCTTTTCTGCTCGCCCTCGGCATTATAGCGTTCCTCGTCCGCCTTGGCCTGCTCGACGCCGGCGGTGTCCCCGATGCTCGTCAGCAGGCGGGCCTTGGAACTCATCAGGTTTGCCTTGTAGAAATCGTCGCCCGTGCCGGCACATTGCCGGTCGATCCATGCGACCCCCTCGCACACGAGCGCCTCGTCCCCCGAGCGGTCGAGCGATTGGATAAAGAACTGGAAGAAGACCCGGCCCTCCTCGTTCCTGAAGAGGTTGTATTTGAACGCCTCGTGCATGGCGTCCAGCACGCCCCGGAAATCGCCCTCGCGGACGCGCGCCGCGGCGTAGAGGTAAGGCAGCAAGGCCGGCGCCCCGGAAAAGTCGATCTCCTGCAGGTATTTCAGCAGGGCCTCGTTCCGCTGCTCGTCGAAGGGTTTTCCCTGTTTCGCCTGCCAGGAGGAGAGTCTCCCGGTCGCTTCCCGGAGGGCGTTGTTCAGTTTCGCGTCCACGGCCTCTTTCCCGTCCAACTTGTAGAATTTCGCCCGGTTTGCCATCACGTGTCGCAGGGTGGGCGACAGCGGGTCTTTCACGTACAGCCGCGCCAGTTCCCAGTTTTCTTTGGTCGCGAGTTGTTCTTCGGGGAGCTGGCCGAGGTATTCCGCGGCCACCTCGCCCGCCTTCGCTTCCATGTAAGCCGCGGAGAGGGCTTTCAGGTAGTCGTCGAGGAAGGCGACGTCCCTTTCCCCCGCGTCATACCGTTTGGTCATGCCGGTGAGGTTGTTCAGGGGATCGCCCGCGAGTTTCGCCCCCTCGAGCAACCACTCCGCGCTCCCGGCCCCGACCAGCCGGTGGACGACCTCCCCCGTCGCGGGGTCGACGAACACGAGCGTGGGGTAGGCCCTGATGGCGAAGCGGTCTTTCAGGAGTATCCCGTCCTTGTCCTTTTCCATCTCGAAGGTCGCGTTCACGAAATGTCGGTTAAAGTAGTCGGCCACCTCGTTCTGCGTGAACACGTTTGCCGCCAGCATCTTGCAGGGGCCGCACCAGTCCGTGTAGCAATCCACGAAGATCAACTTCTTCTCTTTCTTGGCCTTGTTGATCACCTTTTTCCACTCTTTCGTCGTCTCGAAGGAGATGCTCCTCTCCTGCGCCGCGACGTTGAAGACCAGCCCCAGCAGGCAGGCCGCTAAAATCATTTTTTTCATTTGCATATTATCTAACTTGTTAAATAGTCACGTTGCCCCTCGACAGGCGTTATACGCGAGGGGGCTACACACCTTGATATTTTTTGATTAGAACGTCGTTTGTAAGCCCAGGGAGAAACGCCTCGCGAAGGGGTACGAGAGGCCCCGCTCGGCCTTCACGGAGGAGAGCCTGAAGAGGTCCGTCATGTAAAGCGAGAGTTTTGTCCGGTCGAAGCGCATGTTGCCTAACTGCACCCGGCCAAACTCGCGGGAGAGCACGATGGAGGATAGCGCGATCTCGTTCACGTCCTGTTTCTCGATGAAGCGAACCGTCGAGCTTGACTGGTTGTTGCCGGTGGTGCCCCACCTGTCAGCGAGCCAATTACGACTCACGTTGTACTGGTCGATCAGCGTCTGGTTGTAGCTGTAGTACTCCCCGCCCAGCCGGTAGCCGAACGAGGCGTCCAGCGAGAATCCCTTGCACGCGGCGTTAAAGCCGAGGTAGCCCGCCACCGCGGGGTTAGCGTCGTCGTCGATCTTCTCGTCCGTCTTCTTGAACTTGCTCTCGTTCCCGGCGACGGACGCGAAGAGGGTGAGGCGGGAGGCGCGCGCCGGGTTGTCGTGCACCGTCCAGCTCACGATGGCGTCGAAACCGGTGGTACGGATCTCTCCGAGGTTTTCCGTGTAAGAGGGGAAACCCATGCCCCCGGGCACGAAGACGGTGACGAAATAGTCGCCCGCGTCGCGCGCGTGGTAATCGAACCGCGCGGTGAACCCCTTCCCCAGCCGCGCGTCAAAACCGGCGTTGAACTCCCGCGAGAGGCGGGAGTCGTCCCCCTTCGCGTATCCGATTGATCCCCGGAGCTTCAGTTGCTTGATCCAGTCGCTTTGTTTCAAGAAAGGCTCCTCGTGGAGGTTCCAGCCCGCGCCTGCCGACCAGTAGTGAGTCCACCGGTCGTCGACATTCAAGGCGGAAGCAGCGTCCACGCGGCACGAGAGGTCGAGCAGGTAGCGCTTGTCGTACTCATAGTTGACCGCCGCCACGCCGGCGATTTCTTCCGCGCGAGTCTCGATACGGAGGAAGTTCCCGATCGGCAAGTTGGAGGTTGTTTGTTCGCCGCTTATCAGGCCGAACGGCCCCGTGTCTGTCAAGAGCATCGCGTCCTGGTTCCACTCGCCCGTCTCTCGCTTCCACGCGAGGCTGGCGTTGGCGTGGAGCAGGTGTTTTTGCCATCGCCCCCGGTAGTCGAGCAGGGCCTCCGCGTGAAAGGCGTGCTCCTTTCCCTTCACGAGCAAGGCCTCGTAGGTCCAAACGATGCCATTCGGCTGCCCGGCGCTAATGCCGAGTCGCGCGTCCTCCCGCTTGTCTTTCCCGCCGGAATAGCCGAGGCGAAGGGCAAGGTTCAAGTTGTCCAGCGCTTGCCACCCCGCATGGAAGTTGTCCGCGATCATGGTGTAACGGGCAGCGTGTTTCACCCCGTTGTTCTTGTAATATAGCGGGCTAAAATAGACCTCGACCGGCGCCGCGGACGAGAGACGGAGTCTTCCCAACTCGCGTTTCAGGTAGCCCTCCTCGTCCCGGGGTTCCCAGTAGGGTTTTAACCCCGCGTATTCCGAGAGCGCCCCGTAAGGCGAGTCGGCGGCGTGGTTGGAGAGGCCGCTCAACGTGTTTTTGAACGAGAGGCGCCCGTGCCGGTACGAGAGCGTGAAGGCGCCGGCGACATTCTCGCGGTAGGAGCCTTTCATGACCCCGACGACCCTGTCGTACGCCGCGTCAAGCCCGCCGCGCCAGTGATCGTTTCCATCCTCTATATAAAAGGAGTGCTTGTGGCCCACGCCGGCGCGCAACGGTTGCTTCAACCAGTTGGTGTTGACCCCGCGGTCGACCGCTTGCTTACTTTGATTGTACTGGTTCGTCAGGAGTTGCTGGTCGTCCGGGTCGTTCGACGCGTAGCGGCCGGCATTCACGTCCAACTGTAGTTGCTCGCGTGCGTTCGGCAGGTCATAACTGCTCAAGTCGGCCTTCGCGACGGTCAGGTCGCCCGCGTAACGCGCCCCTAACTTTCCCGCGGACGGCTGGACGGTCTCGATCACCACGACGCCGTAAAGTCCGCGCATGCCGTGGACGAGCCTCGCCGCGGCGTCTTTCAGGAGCGTGACGGTTGAAATCCTGTTCATGTCGAGATCAAACGCTTGCCTCGCGGAAATCTCGAGGCCGTCCAGTATAAAGAGCGGCCGGTTCGAGGCGGGCAGGGCGAGATAGTCGCCCGACAGGCCGGAAGCGCCCCGGACGCGGGCCTCCGGCAGAAGATTCGGGTCGGAGCCATGCTCGACGTCCTCGGCGATGATAAAGGCGGGGTCGAGGTGCTTTAAACTTTGCAACAGGTTTTGGTTCCCGAAGCGCTTTAATTCCTCGCCCGTGACGCGGGTTACCGATCCCGTGAAGGCCCCGGCCTCCCGCATGAAGAGGCCCGTGGCGATCTCTTGCGCGAGGGAGGGGAACGCGGGTTGCAACGCGAGCGTCGCGACCAAGATAAGACGGGAATACCACCGGGACTGGCCCCGGGAACGGTCATGTGTCGTGTTCATAAAAAGTAATTTAGAGTTCACGTTAAGTTGATCATTTCTCGTTTTTTTAACCTTTTCCGGCTCATTCAAAATCATTAGGGGCAAATGTACTAAAAAATAACATTATTCAAAAAACACACGCGTGTTGCGCGTTCGGGGGGAAAGCGCTATCTTGTGCGCCGTTATTATAAAAGCGAACAACATGACACGAACAACAAAATGGATTGGCGGGGCGGTGATTACCGGGATCATCGCGGTAGTGATCGTCCTCTGGCGCGGGGGAAAAAACGGGGAGACCGGCGATTTGACCGAAACTATTGAGGAGGTGGTTGACTCGACGGAGGCCGAGCAGGTGCACTATAAATACGGTATCCCGGTGGACGATTTCGAGGTGGACGAGGGGGTGGTCGCGAAGAACGAGCACCTCTCCGCGATCTTGAGCCGCTACGGGGTCTCCGCCGCCAAGATCCAGGAGGTGGTCGCGCGCGGCAAGGGCGTCTTCGACACGCGCAAGATCCGCGCGGGAAATAAATACACGCTTTTTCTGGCCCGCGATAGCCTGAAAAGCCCGGAGTTTTTTATCTACGAGCAGAGCGCGACGGAATTCGTGGTCATGGACTTCAAGGAGAGCGGCGAGGCGTATATCGGGCAAAAAGAGGTGGAGAACCGGGAGATGACGGCACGGGTGACGATCACCTCCTCGCTCTGGAACGCCATGAAGGAGGCCGGCGCCGATCCCGCGCTGGCGGTCACGCTGGCCGACATTTACGCGTGGGCCATCGATTTTTACGGGATCGCCAAGGGCGACTCCGTCCGGGTGATTTACGAGCAGCCGTTCGTGGAGGGGATGCCGATCGGGCGCTTCGACGTGAAGGGGGCGATCTTCACGCACGCCGGCAAGGCGTATCACGCGATCCCTTACCCGCGAGCCGGGCGCGTCGCTTACTTCGACGAGAAGGGGAATAGCCTGCAAAAAGCCTTCCTGAAGGCCCCGCTGAGGTACTCCCGCGTGTCGTCCCGCTTCTCGAACAACCGCTATCACCCCGTGCTGAAGATCAACCGCCCCCACCACGGGGTGGATTACGCCGCCCCCACCGGCACGCCGGTCTACACCATCGGCGACGGGGTGGTCACGAAAAAGGCTTTCCAGCAGAATGGCGGCGGCAATTACGTGACGGTGAAACATAACGGCGTCTATTCAACGACTTACATGCACCTCTCCAAGTTCGCCACCGGGATCAAGGTCGGTTCGCGGCTGACGCAGGGCGACGTGATCGGTTACGTGGGAAGCACGGGCCTCGCCACGGGGCCTCACCTCGATTTCAGGGTGTACAAGAACGGCTCGCCCATCAACCCGCTGGCGATGGAGTCTCCTTCCAAGGAGCCGGTCGCGCGGGAGGAGATGGAACGCTACCTGCACCTGAAGGACTCGATCGTCGACCGCCTCGCGCGCCTGTAGCGAACGCGAAAAGGGAGACCGCCATCGGCGATCTCCCTTTTTCAACAAGCGCGCGCGCCTTACAGCAGCGCGTTAATCTTCGACACCAGCGTCGTCTTGGGCACGGCGCCCACTTGCTTGTCCACCACTTCCCCGTTCTTGATAAAGAGAATCGTCGGGATGTTACGGATGCCGTAGCGGGCGGAGATCGAAGGACTACCGTCCACGTCCACCTTGGTGACGGCGACGCGACCCTCGAACTCGCTTGCCAGCTCCTCCACGATGGGGAGCATCATCTTGCACGGGCCGCACCATTCAGCCCAAAAATCCACCAGCACGGGGAGCGTCGATTGTAACACGACCTCCTCGAAATTCTTCTCGTCAACTACTATTCCCATGATATTTTTTGATTTAAGTTTATATTTTTCACTCCTTTTTCTGGCCACAATATTAATCAATTTTTAGCTTGATGATTTCGTTTTGCTCGAAATATTCGTACAAATCTTTTGAACACGCCAGCCGGCACCGCCGCGAGAACAGTTTCACGCCGCGTCCCTCCTCGTCGCGCAGGACGAAGTTCATCATCACGTGCCCCTCCGTCGTGACGCGATCGTGCAGTTCCATGACCAGCTCCCGGGTCAGGTGCGGGACATTCACCTCGATGGTGACCGAGGTGATCAGCTCTTGCAGCATCTCGATCGATTTCACGTCGATCACCTTAAATTCCAGATCGTCCGTGTTACCCCATTGCCTTTTTTGCACCCGCCCCTGCACGTAGATGGAGGTGCCGACGAGGAAGTAATTGCGGAACTGCATGTAGGTCTCGCCGAAGAAAGGGATCTCGAACGACCCGCGGAAATCCTCGATGGTCAGGATGCCGAAGTCGTTCCCCTTCTTCGTCTTGCCCTCCCGTTTCGCGATGACGACGCCAGCGACGGTGACCATCCGCCCCTCGAACGAGGCGAGGCGCTCGTTCAGCCCGTCCAGCGGCTTGCAGAGCAGCTCGATCTCCATCTTGTAGGTGTCCAGCGGGTGGGAGGTGAGGTAAATCCCGATCAGATCCTTCTCCTTGTTGGCCTGTATGACGCTCATCCAGCGGTCGCACGAGGGCAAGACGGGGCGACTCACCTCGTAGCCCGCCATCCCGCCGAAGAGGCTCATCCGGGAATTTTCCCGGTCCAACTGGGTCTTCTGCCCGTAGTTAATCAGTTGATCCAGCCACGGCGTGACGCCATCGGGCATGAAAAAATATTGCGCCCGGTGAGGCTCGAAGCTGTCCAGCCCGCCGGCGGCGACGAGGCTTTCCATCATTTTCCTGTTCACCGTCCGGTAGTCGACCCGTTCGAAGAAGTCGAAGACGTCCTTGAAGGGGCCATTTTTGGCGCGCTCCTCCTTGAGTTTCTCGACGGCGCCCGCGCCCACGCCCTTGATGGCGGCCAGCCCGAAGCGGATGTCGCCCGTCTTGTTGACGGTGAAATCGTTGTCCGACTCGTTCACGTCGGGTGGCAGCACGCGGAGCTTCATGCGCGTACACTCGTCCATGAGCTTGGAGACCTTGTCGATCTGCGAGAGGTTGCAGCTCAAGTTGGCGGCCATGAATTCCGACGGGTAGTTGGCCTTCAGGTAGCCGGTCTGGTAGGCGACGTACGCGTAGCAGACCGCGTGCGACTTGTTGAAGGCGTAGGAGGCGAACGCCTCCCAGTCGCTCCATATCTTGTCGATCAGCGCGTTCACGTCCTTGCCGATCTCCCGGCAGCCCGCCACGAATTCCGGGTTATTCCGGCATCCCTCGCGAAACTTGTCGCGCATCTCGTCCATGTCCTTTTTTTTCTTCTTGCCCATCGCCTTGCGCAGCGAGTCCGACTCGCCGCGCGTGAAGCCGGCCAGCGTCCGCGACAGCAACATCACCTGTTCTTGGTAGACCGTCGTCCCGTACGTGGACTTCAGGTAAGGCTCCATCAGCGGGTGGTCGTACTCGACCGCCTTCCGCCCGTGCCGCCGGTTGATAAAATCGGGGATATACTCCATCGGGCCGGGGCGGTAGAGGGCGTTCATCGCCACGAGAAACTCGATGTGGTCGGGTTGCAGGGCCTTCAGGTGCTTCTTCATGCCGTCCGACTCGAACTGGAACAGCGCCGTCGTCTCGCCCCGGGAGAAGAGGGCGAAGGTCTTCTCGTCGTCCAGCGGGATCTCCTCGATATTCAGGGAGATGCCCTTCGACTTGCGGATGTTTTCAAGGCAGATCTTGATGATGGAAAGGGTCCTTAACCCGAGGAAGTCCATCTTCAGCAGGCCGATTGACTCGACGAGGTGGCCGTCGTACTGGGTGGTCAGCAGGCTGTCGTCCTTCGACGGCATCACCGGGATGTGCTCCACCAACGGGTCGCGGCTGATGATCACCCCGCAGGCGTGCACGCCGGGCTGCCTCACCGTCCCGTCCAGCGCCTCCGCGAGGTTCAGCGTCTTGGCCACCGTCGGGTTGGCCGCCTCCTTCTCCTGCAACAGGGCGGCGTTCGACTCGTAGGCCTGTAGCAACGTCCGGGCGGTGTCAGGCACCATCTTCGAGAGCCGGTTCGACTCGGCAAGATCCAGCCGCAACACCCGCGCCACGTCCTTGATCGCCATCTTGGCCGCCATCGTGCCGAACGTGACGATGTGCGCCACCTTGTCTTGTCCGTATTTCGTCGCCACCCACTCCAACACCTGCTGCCGCCCGTCGTCATCGAAGTCGATGTCCATATCCGGCATCGAGATGCGATCCGGGTTCAGGAAGCGCTCGAAGAGGAGGTCGTACTTCACCGGGTCGATATTCGTGATCTCGAGGCAATAGGCCACCACGCTCCCCGCCGCCGACCCGCGTCCCGGCCCCACGATCACCTGCATCTCCCGCGCCGCCCGGATAAAATCCTGCACGATCAGGAAGTAACCGGGGAAGCCCATCGTCTTGATCGTGTTCAACTCGAACTCGATCCGCTTGCGCACGTCATCGCTCACCTCCTCTTTCCACCGCTTCCTCGCGCCGATCCACGTCAGGTGGGACAGGTAGTCCGACTCGAACTTGATGCGTGAGACCTTTTCCAGCCCCCCCAGCCTCAGGTAAGGCCCCGGGCCGCCAAATTCCTCGATCAGCGCCTCCTCCGTGAACCGGCGGGCGTACTCCTCCTCTCGCCCGAAGGACTCCGGGATCGGGAATACCGGCATGATCGGGGCGGAGTCCAGCTCGTACTCTTCCACCTTTCCCGCGATTTCCAGCGTGTTTTCCAGCGCCTCCGGGATGTCCGCGAACAAGGCCTCCATCTCGGCGGTGGTCTTGAACCACTCGTGGCGCGTGTAGCGCATGCGGGCGGGGTCGTCCAGATCTTTGCCCGTGTTCAGGCAGATGAGGATGTCGTGCGCCTCGGCATCCTCGGCGTTCAGGAAATGCACGTCGTTGGTGGCGATCACCTTGATGCCGAGCTTCCTGCCGATCTCCAGTATCGCGGGGATGCATAACTGCTGGTTCTGGTAGACCTCCGCGTTCAACCTCGCATCGTCGGCCGGGTGGCGCATCACCTCGAGGTAGTAATCCTCGCCGAAGATTCCTTGGTACCACCGCGCCGCCTCTTCCGCCCCGACGATGTCCCCGCGCATGATCTTCTGGTTGATCTCGCCGCCGAGGCAGGCGGAACTCACGATCAAGCCCTCGTGGTAGCGTTCCAGCAACTCCTTGTCGACGCGGGGGCGGTAGTAGAAGCCCTCCGTGTAGGCGATCGAGCAGAGTTTGACCAGATTCTTGTACCCCTGCCTGTTCTTGGCCAGCACCACGAGGTGTTCGCCCGAGCGGTCAATCTCCTTCTCCTTGCCGTGCCGGGAGACGCGGGCCACGTAGGCCTCCACGCCCAGCACCGGTTTGATTTTTTGCTTGCGGCACTCGTCGTAAAAAAACTTGATCCCAAACATGTTTCCGTGATCCGTCAACGCGACCGCCGGCATCCCGTCCGACACGGCCTTGCCCACCAAACCAGCGATGCTCGCCGCCCCGTCCAGGATCGAGTACTGAGAATGTACGTGAAAATGAGTAAAATGAGCCATACCCCCGATTATAATTTATCCGTGAACAAAGGTAGAAGACTATCGCTATTTTCCCTCATAAAGTGCCAATAATTTGTTCAAGATTTTTTCCACATACCCGCGACCGGCTGTCAAACGAGAAACCCCGCCGGGGACGCATGCCGTCCCTGGCGGGGCCTGTAGCCCGGTTGCCCGCCGGGTTAGTAGACGATGGTTATTTCGTCCAGCAGGTGTTTTGCACCGGCGATCTTGTCGATGACGAACAGGACGTAGCGCGTGTCCACGTTGATGCAGCGCTGTAGTTTCTCCTCGAAATCGATATCCCCGGACATGGCCTCGGAGTTGCCGTCGAACGCGGCACCGATTAACTCGCCGTTCGCGTTGATCACGGGCGAGCCGGAGTTGCCGCCGGTGATGTCATTGTTCGTGATAAAGCAGGTCACCACGTGATCCTTGCCGTAGGGGGCAAAATCCTTCGCCGCGTAGCGCTCCTTTAATATTTGCGGCACCTCGAACTCCCCTCCGGCGGGGCCTTCTTTCTGGATAACCCCCTCGATCGTCGTGTAAAAATCGTAGATCACCCCGTCCTTGGGCCGGTAGCTCCCCACCTGCCCGTAGGTCAGGCGGATCGTGGAGTTCGCGTCCGGTCCCCAGACCCTCGTCGGGTTCATCTTCATCAGCCCGTCCACGAAGAGGCGGTTGCCCTTGTTGATCTTCTCCTGCGCGTCATTGGTCGCGCCGGCCAGTTGCCGGTAAAGCTCGCGGATGGCCTTCCCCAACTGGTAGCACGGGTCGGCGGCGAGTTTCTTCGCGTTCGGCTTGTCGATGAAGGCGCTCAACGCTTCCTCGCTCGTGAAGAAGGAGGAGGCGTAGATCTCCCTGGCGTATTTGGCAAAATCGCCCTTGTATTTTTTGTTCACCAGTTGGAAGGTGGACGGCCATCGGCTCTCGTCCACGCGGTCGCGGTACAACGGGAAGAGGGTGGCGACGAGATTCTGGTCGATCTCCCGGTCAAAATCCTTGAAGAAGCGCCCGGCAAAGTTTTTCAAGCGGCCCTCTATGTCCGTGACGTGATCGGGTACCGAGCCGGAGCACAGCATGTCGAGCGCCTCGCCCATCTCGGCGGCGAACTTGGGCAACTCCGGGGCGAAGAGCGCCTCGCCCAGGTAAGCGTAGGTGATGGTGCTTTCCCGCGTGCCCGCGTACCCTTCCCGGATCAACTCCAACGCCTCCCCGTAGCGGGCGACGCGCGCGGGGTCAGCGTTTACCCACGCCGTGAACTCCCGCTCGATCTGCTCCTTCGCGCCCATCGTGTTCAGGTTCTCGAGGGCGATGTTCTGCTCGTGGGAATATTTCCAGTAGTTGGCGCACTGCGCGTACTTCGCGGCGTACTGGATGCGGGTCTTCGTGGAGGCGTCCATCCCGGTCTTCATCACGCGCAGGATCTCCGTGCGCGCCTCGTAGCGGATCGCGTTGGTCACGTTCATCGTCTCTTCCAGCCCGAAGCTTGTCAGGAAACGGTCGGTGGAGCCGGGGAAGCCCATGATCATCGCGAAATCCCCCTCTTGCACCCCCTTGGCCGACACGGGGAAGAAGTGCCGCGGCACCAGCGGGATATTCCCCGGCGCGTACGCGGCGGGTTCGCCGTCGGGGCCGGTGTACACCCGCAGCAGGGAGAAGTCGGCCGTGTGGCGCGGCCACATCCAGTTGTCGGTGTCCCCGCCGAACTTGCCCATGCTCTGGGGCGGCGCGCCCACGAGGCGCACGTCCGGGTAAATCTTGTAGACGAGCAGGAAGAACTGGTTGCCCTCGAACATCGCCTGCACCTGCGCCTGCAGGTGATCGCCCTGCACCGTCGCGAGGATCTCCGTCGAGGCTTCCCCGATGGCCTTCTGCCGCTCCTCCTCGCTCATCTCGTCGTTCAGCCGGGCGGTCACGCGTTCCGTGACGTCCTCCATCCACTGTAGGATCGAGGCCGTCGTCCCGGGATTGCTGATCTCCTCGCTCGACGAGCGCGCCCAGAAGCCGTTCGACAGGTAGTCGTGCTCGACGGTCGAGTGCTCCTGGATCAGGCTAAACGCGCAGTGGTGGTTGGTCATCACCAGCCCCTTCGGCGAGATGATCTCCCCCGTGCAAAAATGACGGAACGGGTTGCCCGCGCGCCCGAGGCCCACCACGGCGTCTTTCAGGCACGCCTGGTTGACCGAATAAATATCTTCCGCGCTCAACTTGCAGCCCATCGCCCGCATCTCGTCGATGTTCTTGTTTAACAAGGAGAGCAACCACATGCCTTCATCCGCCCGCGCGCTGAGCGTCACGAGCGAGGCGATTGTAATGATAAAAAACTTCTTCATGCTACAAAATCAATTTTATTAGGTGTATAAGATTTCAAATTGTTAGTTCGTCGCCGTTTTTTCAAGCGAATTTCAACGCACCGCGAAGATAGATAAAAAACACTAACATCGTTCGCCGCCCGTTTTTATTTCTCTTCCCCCTTTTCGATTTTCACGAAAAGCCGCTATCTTCGCGACTTAACCACGAAAAGATGACAATGAATAACGCGCTATCCATCATCCTCGCCGCGCCCGCCGGGGAACTCGAGCAAAGCCTCTGGGGGCTTGTCCTGAAGGGGGGCTGGCTCATGATCCCCATCTTCCTGCTGTCGATCGTCGCCGTGTACGTCGCGTGCGAGCGCTACTGGGCCATCCGCAAGATCCGCCTCGAGGAGGGCGCCTTCGCGGGGGAGATCCGCCGGCTCCTGCTCGCCGGGAAAACGGGCGAGGCGCGCGAGCGGTGCGCGTCGCGGGACACCCTCCTCGCCCGCGTCCTCGCCAAGGGCGTCGCCCGGTCGGGTGCCTCGCCCGCGGAGATACGGCAGGCCATGGAAGAGCGGGCAAACCTCGAGGTCGCGCGCCTCGAGAGGGGGATGGCGCTGCTCGCCTCCTGCTCCGGGACGGCTCCCATGATCGGCTTCCTCGGGACGGTGGTCGGCATGATACAAGCCTTCTACGACATGGCCGTCGCGGGCAGCAACATCGACATCGGCCTGCTCTCGAGGGGCATATACACCGCCTTGATCACCACCGTCGCCGGGCTGGTCGTGGGCATCATCGGCAACCTCGCCTTTAACCACCTCGTTGCCATGACCGACAGGCGCGTCCACTGGCTCGAGGGTATCATCGAGGAAATTTCCGAGATCCCCCTCGAACGCTAACACCTTATTATACCCATCATGGCATTGAAACGCGGCAACAAGATCAACCCCCACTTCAACATGGCCTCCATGACGGACGTCGTGTTCCTCCTGTTGTTATTCTTCATGATCTCCACCACGCTGATCAACCCCAACGCCCTCCGGCTGCAACTGCCCGAGAGCACCAACCAGCTCCCCGATCACCCGGGCGTCACCGTCGCCATCGATAAAAATCTCACGTTCTACCTCGACGGGAAGGTCGTCCCCTTTTCCCTGCTCGACGGGCGACTCGTCGAGGCACTGGAGGGCGCGCGCGACCCCTGCATCTCTCTGCAAGTCGACAAGAGCGTCCCCGTGGAGCACGTCGTGAAGGTCATGAACATCGCCAAGAAACGCGACTACCGCGTCATCCTCGCCACCGACCCGGAGACGGGGGCAATCGCGAGGTAGAAACGACGGGTCAATGCCGTCAACGTAAGCATCTTATTTTCTTTTAAAAATTTTGACGCGATTGTCGCGAAAAAAAAACCTTGACTTCTTTTGTGCTATCATGAAAAATTCATTAGATTTGTGCCGGATTTAATGAAACGCTTTTTAAAAGATGCACGCACGTTCAGACATATCGCTCGCTATACCCGGAAGCTTTTCCGGGAAAGTGCTAGCATTTATCAATCACACGTCTAAACACCTGCAAATTACAAGATATTCCTATTTCAAGAGCGCCGCGATAAGCGCGGGTTTCAGTCTTACTCCTTATATACACCCGCACGCTACCGCGCGCTCTCTTGACGTTTTTGGCCGTGGCCAAAATGTTTTTAGCCACGGCCAAATTATTTTTTGCCACGGCCAAAATGTTTCTGGCCACGGCCAAATTGTTTCTGGCCACGGCCAAATCGTTTTTAGCCATGGCCAGATTGTTTTTGGCCATGGCCAAAATATGTATAACTATATTGTTTTATTAACCACAAATCAGCAAAAAAGATGAGTAACGATTACATCCCAACCAATGACAGGAAATTTTTAACGTGGGTTAAAAATCTCTTTACCTACCTGATCAGCCACGCATCGGGGTGGAATGTTAGCCCGAGTAGCTGGTCGAACATCTACCCGGTGATGACCACGAAGTACGAGAC
>JAISAV010000235.1 GCA_031266545.1 Odoribacteraceae bacterium
AAAGTAAAGGTGTTCCCCTTGTGCCTCACGTCATCGGAAAACCATTCGGATAGCCCCATGGCCGTGCCCAGGCGGGAAAATAACACGTTCACCGATGAAGAAAAAATGTACTCCAATTCAATTTTCTTTCTCATAGCAAGCAATATTGCGGGGCAATGTAAGCATTTTTCCCCGAAAAACCAATACCGGGTCAAATAATCGTGAGCTACCGGGGGAAATTGCTGGAAATAAGGGGAAAAAGGGAGAGACCGCGAGCCGCCGCGAATCCCGGTAGAAACATGTTCTTCAACAGCAGGGCGTGCGGATCCATTAAAAAAGCATTACCTTGCGCGCCGGTAAAAAATGAATGAACTTAATTGTCTACTACTATGCGAAATTTTTCTTATTGCCACGGGGTCTCCGACATCCCGTTGAAGGGTGAAACCATCGGGGAAAACCTCCGGGATATCGTCGAAAAATACGGCGACCGGGAAGCGTTGGTCGTGCTGGAACAAGGGTACCGCGCCACGTATCGAGAATTTTGGGACCAGACCACCGTGCTCGCCAAGGGCCTGATGGCCTACGGCATCCGGCGCGGCGACCGCGTGGGGATCTGGGCGCCGAACCGGTACGAGTGGGTGCTCGTGCAGTACGCCACGGCGCGCGTTGGCGCGATCATGGTCAACATCAACCCCGCCTACAAGACCACGGGGCTGCGGCACGCGCTGGAACAATCGAGGCTCGACCTGCTGATCGCGGCCGCGCGCTTCCGCCAGACGGACTACACCGACCTCCTCAACCGGGTGCGCCCCCTCTGCAAGTACCCGAAGCGCACGATCATCATCGAGCAAGCGTGGGACAACCTCCTCAGGGCAAGCGCCAAGATCGACGACCAGGCGCTGGCCGCGCGGGAGGCGTCGCTACAGTTCGACGACCCGGTGAACATCCAGTACACCTCCGGCACGACCGGCCTCCCGAAGGGGGCCACGCTCTCGCACCACAACATCCTGAACAACGGCTTCTTCATCGGTGAGCGCATGTTCTACACCGAGCGGGACCGCGTCTGTATCCCCGTCCCCTTCTATCACTGCTTCGGGATGGTGCTCGGGAACATGGCCTGCACCTCCCACGGCGCCTGCATGGTCATCGTCGGCGAGTCGTTCGAGGCGGAGGCCGTCATGCGGGCCGTCTCCGCGGAGCGCTGCACGTCGCTGCTGGGCGTGCCCACCATGTTCATCGCCCAGCTCGAGCACCCCAACTTTCACCAGTACGACTTCTCGAGCCTCCGCACGGGGATCATGGCGGGATCCTCCTGCCCGATCGAGACCATGCGGCAGGTGCAATCGAGGATGAACATGACGCAAATCACCATCTGCTACGGGATGACGGAGACCTCCCCCGTCTCCTCCCAGAGCCTCGCCGACGATGACCTCGAGCGGCGCGTCACCACCGTGGGCACCGTCCACCCGCACGTCGAGGTCAAGATCGTCGACAAGGAGGGCGCCATCGTGCCCCGCGGCGAGCCGGGAGAGCTGTGCACGCGCGGCTACTCGGTGATGCTCGGCTACTGGGACTGCCCCGAGGAGACCGCGAGCATCATCGACGAGCAACGCTGGCTGCACTCCGGCGACATCGCGACGATGGACGACGGGGGATACATCAAGATCACCGGCCGCATCAAGGATCTCGTCATCCGCGGCGGCGAGAACATCTCCCCGCGGGAGGTCGAGGAGTTCCTCATCACGCACGAGGCCGTCGCCGACGTCTACGTGATCGGCGTCCCCAGCGCCAAGTACGGCGAAGAGGTCATGGCGTGGATCAAGATCCGCGAGGGGCACGAGCTGACCGAGGCGCAGATCGACCGCTTCTGCCGGGGGCAGATCGCCACGTGCAAGATCCCCCGCTACTGGAAATTCGTGGACGAGTTCCCCATGACCATCTCCGGGAAAATCCGCAAGGTGGAGATGCGCGAGATCTCGACCCGCGAACTCGGGCTGGAAAACGTCGCCCGCATCGAGACGGCGTGAAGCAAATACGCGGGAAGGGTCTCGGCCCCTCCCGCGCGTTTAGTTACAAGACTAAGGGCTTGTTGTCAGTCATTTTTTTCATCTTTCCTCGCCTTTCTCTCGCGGCTCTCCTCCATGATCACCTGGTAATTGTTGACAATCGCGCCCACGATCAGGTTGAGCAGCAGGAACGCCGCGAGGATAAACCAGATGACGTGATAGGAGGTGACCACCACGGGTGAGACCGGGATCAGGTGATGTTCGCTGGCCTTGACCAGATTATAGCGCAAGTCCGTCCAATCTTCACCCGTCAGGGCGCGGAAGAGCGTGAACATGGCCTCGCTAAGCGTGCCGTAAGGATCCGGCGAACATTCCGGCGAGTTGGGCGCCTCGCGCGCGAATAAGTCGTATTGCGCCTGCATCCCGGGGTCGAGTGCGTGGTAGTCGGGGAGCCTGAAGATGGAGACGCCCACGATGGCAAACAGGTAGAGGAAAATAAAGAAGAATATCCCGTTGTAGAACAACGAGCCAAGCGATCGGGTCAACACGGAGATCGTTAGCTTGATCTCGTCCGACGTGCGCAGCAACCGCAACACGCGGAAAACGCGCAGCACGCGTAGCACCATGACCGTCGACGCGTCGGTAAATAACGATTCCGGGATGTAGCTGAT
>JAISAV010000229.1 GCA_031266545.1 Odoribacteraceae bacterium
GAATAATGGCACTCAAAGACGACAACATCAACCTGCGGATCAACATCGGAACCACCGCCGCGCAGAAGCAAATCCAAGAACTGGCCGACAAAAACCGCGAACTCGAAAAATCATCGGCGGCAATCCGCGTCGAGATGGCCAAACTTGCCGCTCAAGGGAAGCAAAATACCAACGAGTACAAACTCCTATCCGATCAACTGAAGGCAAACAACCTTCAGATGGCCGAGAACAAAAAGCAAATCTCGGAAGTATCAAAAAGCATGGACGTGAACTCGAAAACCATGACCCAGTTGCGCAAGGACGCCAAAGAGCTTCAGGCGCAACTCGACCGCACCGTCCAGTCCGCCGACCCGAAGGGATACGCTGCGCTCCAAAAGGAACTCGACGCGGTAAAAAAACGCATGGCCGAGCTACGCACTGCCGGTGGCTCGCTCTCTTCGCAACTGCAATCGATACCCGGGCCGGCCGGTGGCGTCGCCAAAAGCGTCTCCGGCATCAACAGCGCGTTTAAGATGCTGCTGGCTAACCCCATCATGGCCATCCTCGCCGCCATCGTGCTTGTCTTTATGGCCCTGTACAAGGCGCTCACCTCATCCGAGGAAGGCGTCAACAAGCTAAACAAAATGCTCGCCCCCCTCCGTGCCATCATGGATGCAGTGCTAAACGTCGTGCAAAAGTGCGTCGGCGCGATCGTGGACTTCATCTCTGCCATCATCAACGGCCTGATGAAGGCGCTGGAAAAACTGCCCTTCGTTGGCAAATACTTTAAAGAACTCAACGAGTACGCCGCCGAAGCGATCGCCCTCGAAGAGGCCAAGCAGGCCCTCGCCAAGAGGGAGCGCGCCAGCACGGAAGAGAACGCCAAGATCGCCCGCGACGTCGCCGAGTTACGCAACAAGGCCAAGCAAAAGGAACTCTACTCGGAAAAGGAACGCATCGCCTTCCTCGAGGAAGCCATCGCCCTCGAAAAGAGACGCGCCGAGGAGACGAAAGCCATCGCCGAGGAGCGCCTACGGATCGCCGAGGCAGAAGCCGCGCGCGCCGGGAACTCCGCCGAGGTAGAAGAGGAACTCGCCAAACTCCGGGCCGACGTTTACGCCGCCGAAACGGAGTACTTCTCGAAAACCCGCGAGATGGAATCCGAGTTGACCAAATTCCGCGCGGACGAAGCCCGTGCCCGTCAGGAAGCCGCGAAAAAAGCCCTCGACGATCGCCTCAAACGTGTCGACAAGGAAATCCAAGCCGAGCGATCGAAATGGATTCAGGCCCGCCTAAATCGCGAAATCGATGACGAGGAGCTAAACAAAAAATTGCAGGAACTCGAAATGGAGGCCCTAAACAAGCGCCTCGCCGTGCATGGCATCGAAAAGGAGGAGCGAGACAAGATCAATCAACAAATCCTCGACGCGAAACTCAAAATCATGCAAACGGAAGAGAAGGCCGCGCAAACACTGGCCGAGAGCGTGCGTCAAGCAATGATGAGTATTGCCGACAAGGAATACGAGGACTTTGAAAAGAAGTATCTCGATAGAATAAAAATTCTCAAAGAAGGTCTTGAAGCCGAGCTAATCACCCGGGAAGAATACGCGAAACGAATCCAAGAAATGCGCGCCGAACGACAGGCCGAAATCGACGCGAAAGAGGAAGAGGAACGCAAGAAAAAAGTTGCCCAAGAGATGGCAGAAAAAGACGCTCAATTCGAGAACGAAAAAGTAGAACTACTCGAAAAAAGGGCCAACGATCTTATTTCACAGGAGGAATATAACACCTCGCTGATCGAACTGGAGCAAAAGTTCCTCGATGAGAAACTGCGCATTAATGGACTCACGGAAGAGCAGATCACCAAGTTCAACGAGCAGCAGCTACTCAAACGCATCGCCGCGCAGGATGCCGCCCTGAAAAATCAGCAAGCCCAGCTTGGGAAATACAAAAAAGTACTCGAAAGCTCCGCGAGCCAGTTCGGTGAAATTTTCGGCAAAATGGCCCTCGGTGCCGAGGAGACCAACGAAGAGTTACAATACAACCTCGTGATGCTCACCCTCGACACGCTTCGGAACATGATCATCATCTACGCCACGCAAGCGCTGACAAAGGCCATCGGCGACTACGGCATGCCCTACGGGGCCGTCATCGGGGCCGCTGCCGCCGGTCTCATCACCGGCGCTTTCGAGGCCATGAAATCGAAGATCAAAAAACCATCTTCCAAGAACAGCGGATCAGGCGACACGCGCACGGGCAGCATCGTCGTCAACCAGCACGCCGCCGGTCGTTACGACGTCGTCGGGGCCGAGGACGGCCGCGCGTACAACAACGTCCCCTTTATCGGCGATGCGCCCACCGGCGTGGTGCGCGGTCCCGCCCTCGTCTCCGAGCGTGGCGACGAATTAATCGTCTCCAGCCCCCACCTAAAGCTCCTCCGGCGACACGTCAACTACCCGCACATCCTCTCGGCCATCAACGACGTCCGATCCGGGAGGGTGCCCCAGCACGCCGACGGCAGCTACGATACCGCCGCGGCCGACACCCCTATTCAAGAAGAAAATTACCCGAACTGGGATCGCTTCTCCGGCTCCCTCGATCGCCTCTCCGCCATCCTCGACGTGATCGAGGCCAACGGCCTCCGTGCCGTCGTCGGTCTCGACGAGTTCGACGCCACGCGAAAACTGCGCGACGAATCCCGCGCCCTCGGTACACTCTCTTAATGCAAAACTCATGGAAATCATCACCGAAAACGGCGAACGCTTCGACGTGACCGCCGGTTACTCGTTCGACCTCGAGTTCATCAACCCCCTCTTGTCAGACGTCGGCTCGCAATCCGCCCCGGGCACGCTGCCCTACACCCCGCGGAACCTGCGCCTCCTTGGCTTCCCCGATCGTATCGACAACGTGTTCCGGCCCCGCCCGAAACGCCCCGTCATCATCCGCGAGGGAGCCTTCCAGAAGCCCGCCTCCCAAGTCCTGATGAAAGCCACCGTCAAGGACAAAATCGTGACGACATTCTACCTCGACGAGGCCATCTTCTACGAGAAAATCAAGACGATCAACATGACAGAGGTAAACTACGGCACGCCGCGAAAGATGACCGTCCGGCAACTGTTCAACCTCTGCGAGGACGTCATGTTTCTCCGAAGAACCGACGACTTCCACCTCTTCCCCGTCATCTCCAACTACGACGTGAGCGACGGCGAGGTAGTCAAAAACAACGTGATCTTGAACAAAGTCGCCTTCAATCGCGCCACCTTCACCGCCTCCCTGCTGGATCAAAGCCTCTACGGCATCACCGTCGACGACACCCCCGTCTCCGTTCCCTTCGGCTACGGCGTGTCGCCCTTCCTAAAGGTCTCCTTCATCTTGCGAAAAGTGATCGAGCATCTCGGCTACGCGCTGGAGAATAACGTTTTCGAGATTGACGTAGATTTGCGCCAGCTCGTGCTCGTGAACAATGTCGCGGACGCCATCGTCAAGGGGGAGCTTAACTATGCGCAACTCGTGCCCACTTGCACCGTGTCCGATTTTATCAAAACGCTCCGCGACAAGTTCGGCGTCTGCTTTATCGTGAACGAGGTCGCCAAAACCATCACGCTCGCCTTCCTGCGCGACAAGCTAACCGCCGCGCCCGACCTCGACCTCACCCCGTTCGCCACCGCCCCCCCCTCCATCGAGTGGGGCCAGCCCCAACGGATGCACCTCTCCGCCGAGACCTCCATCACGGGAGCGGCACCCGCCGTCGAGTCCGTGGACGACCTCGTTCGACGCTACGGGCCAATCAACTTCATTGCCACTTCCGGGACTAAACTTTCATGGCCCTTCAACGCGCTCTATTTCGTCCGCGCCGAGAACGTGTTCTTGGTCAAGGAGCGCACCGGTACCGGGCAGATACCGAAATTCCTGCGCTTCTCCCCCCTCTTCGACTTCACCACCCCCGGCGAGGGCGATTTAGTCGACACGGCGTCATTAGACGAACAGTTACCCCTGTTCGCTGCATATTATTACGACCCGGAGAGCAAGGAAGAACACCGCTATATCCTCCCCGGCGTCATGGAAACTGCGCTCGTGAACTCGACGCTCACTTACTCGGACTCCGACAAGGAGCAAACGGAAGCGAAACGCGACACCCCCATCATGTTTTGCTTTTCCCTACCGCGCCTGCAGCAGCAACTCGCTCCCCTTCCTGCCGGAACGACGGCCGCCTACGATTGGAGTGGTTCCGGGTGGAGCAATGTGTCGCTCAACATCGCCTACGACCACGCCCTCGCCGGCCTCTACTACGCACCTTACAGCCACTTCCTCTCGTACTCGAATTTTGCTGTCAACTGCTTGCTCCGCCTGCCGCTCTCCCGCCTGCAGACGCTCGACCTCTCCACGCCGAAGTTGCTCTTCAACCAGCCGATACTCGTCGAGCGGATCAAGTGCCGGATCGGTACCGGTATCTTCGAGATCACCGAAACCATCTTCAGGACGCTAAAGTCTTACGAGGACGCGTGATTTTTGTCCTTTCATCCCCCGGTAGAGCCTACTATTTTCGTCGAATAAAATTAAAAACAATGTACTACACGCTCTACAACTCCGCCAACACGCTCCAGCCGAAGGTCGCCTCCCTGACGGCCGTCGCCGCGTTATTCACAGAACTCTACCTCCTGCTCGCCGTCGTCTACTTGGCCATCGTGATAGACTTCTTCCTCGGTTACACCCTCTCGAAAAAAGTCAAAAACGAGATACCCGGCAGCGCCGCCTCCGGCAAACTCGAATCCTCCAAGTGGTGGCACACCATCGTCAAGGTGCGCGACGCCAGCCTCGTGCTCGGACTCGCCTACGTTTTCGACCTCTTTATCCTCCAATCGGAAAACTGCTACCTCGCGCGCCTCGCCGCCGGTTTTATCGCCGGGGCCGAGCTACTCTCCGTGGTGGAAAACCTCGCCTACCTCTACCCGTGGGCCAAGTTCCTCCGCAAGTACGTGAAGAATAAAATCGAAAAACACCTCGACATCGACATCGATGAAGCCTAAACCGGACGCATGGAAGACAACACCGCCCCCGACATCCAAACGCTTGCGCCGCTCCTGGACGCGTACCTGGAAAAACACCCGGAAGCCTCGCCGGAGGATTTCGCCGCGTGGATTATCGTCCCGTCTGTCGAGCGATCCGTGTTTCTTGCCGCCCTGACGCATGCTCTCCCGATCATCTACAATAACATGATCATCACCTCTCTCGAAATACTATGAGTCTCACCGCCACGTTAACGCCCGCCCCCGCGCTTGCCGGTAACCCTATCAAGGTAAACGCTTTCTCCACCTCCCGCGAGCTGGTGTACGTCTCCGTGCCCGTGACGGACGATTTTGTTTACGAGGCGTCAGCCATGCCAAACGATTTTGGCGAGTGTATCTTCTTTATCAACGACCTCTTTGCCGACGCGTTCAATTTTCCCGTGCTCCCGAATACGAACACCCTCGTACGCCTAATCCCCGCTTCCGCGCGGGTGATCAACGTCTCCGTGAAACAGGGAGCGAATACCGTCTCGCTAACGACCACCATCTACCCCGGCCGCGTGAGCAAGGAGGCCATGAGACAAATGAGTGATGAAGAGGAGAACATCTTCGACGCGAAGCTCATGAATCGTATCGTCAACTTCCTGATGACCTCTCGCGCTGGCAACAAGATTATTCAATTCCGGGAATCGGAAATCGAGTACATCTACTTTCTCCGGCAAGATTTCGACTCGATCACCTTCAAAGACCTGCACGGCCACGCCGTCGACGTCCCGCTCCCCGCCGGTCGAGGGGTCATCGAGCTAAACCTCAAGCGCGTCCGCTACCTGCTCGCCCTGCAGGGATCGCTCGCCGCATACATTAGCCTAAACATCAACGAGGTCGAAATCCTCGCCTTCTTGCTACTTCCCAGCGCCGACCAGCGCGCAGAACTCCTCTTCCGCAACGCGTGGGGCGTTCGCGAAAGGGCCGAACTCTCCGGCCTCGTCACCGCCGAACCAGCCTTCGCCGCACGCGAGGCTTTCAACGAATACGACAAGAACACGGGCAACTTCTCCAAGCGTGAGCCCCGCGGGCAGCACGCCAGGGCATTCACCATCCAGTCCGGCTACAGGAATCCCGGCGAAATCGCCTTCCTCGCGGACATGCTCCTCACCGACGACGCACGCCTGAGCGTGGACGGCGAGACCATCCCCGTGCTCGTGTCCGGGAAAATCAAGCGAAAACACCCCCTCGCCGCGCCCACCTCCGTGGAAGCAAAATTCACCGCGCGCGCCGACGAGAGCGCCATAACCCACCTGCCGCCTCTTGGCTCCAAGTCGTACCTCTACGCGTCCGCGGATGAAATCGGCCTCGGGGCCGCGGGCACGACGGGAGTCGAGATCGACGTGCAATCCGCGTCACCGTGGCACGTCGCCTCCAAGGATGAATGGATCACCACCATCGAGGAGAACGAGACGTTACGCGTCATCGTCGGGCTAAACAATACCGGCATGCCGCGTCAGGGAAATATCATCATCGCGAACAACGACGGGCTGACGATTAAAATCATTGTCCTTCAGGGAGCTGCATACATCAACGTTTCCGAGGACACCCTTTCGTTCGACGGCTCCGGGCAACCCGGCGTCACCATCACCGTGGACGCCAACGTCACGTGGAATATCACGGGAATAAGTGACTGGCTGGTCGCCGTCAAGGAAAACAACGGCGTGTTAAACGTCTACGCGCGCGTGAACATCTCCGGGTCCGCGCGCGAGGGTAGCATCACGCTGGCCTCAGCCTCGGGGACAGCCTCTCGAACGATATCCGTCGCGCAGGCGGCAGGATACTTCTTCATACAGGTCGAACCCGCCTCTGTCTCCTTGCCCGCCTCCGGCACCCCCGGGGCGATAGTAAACGTCACCGCCAACATAGAATGGTACATTCACGGGAAGTCAGACTGGCTCAACATCTCCGTGTCAGGAAACACGCTACTGATCACCGCGCAGCCCAATATTACCGCGAGCCAGCGCACCGGCTCGGTGCTGCTGTCAGACGCGGGCATGGGCGTTTTCTCGCCATACATCACCGTAACGCAAGCGGCCTACTCCCCGGGCACCGGCATCACCACCGACCCCGGGCGGGAAGACTTCGGCCCGCAGTCCTACTTGAACGTCTCCGTGACGGTCAATTCCGAACTCCCGTGGAGCGTGGTGAGCTTCCCGGGCTGGACTAACGTCACGAAGTTCAACGACACCCTCCTCGCCATCGACGTGGAAGCCAACGACGGCCCCTACCGCTCCGGCGTCATCGTCCTGACCAACGACGAAAACACCGTCGAGTTCCCCCTGTCGCAAGACGGGGTGGCGCCCGGCCACCCGGTGCTCGCGCTGGAGCCTGACGGCTCGATCAACGAGGGCGATGGCTCGCTGGTGCTGGATGACATACCGGCTCGCGTCGCCGGGTACTGGACGTTTGACGATCTCGCGACCGGTGGCCAACGCGGCCTTGACCTCACCCCGGCGGCCAACGACGTGCCGTGGCACATCCTCGTCATGGAGCTAAGCGTCGCGCACATCACGGGATCGGGCTACCTCCTCTCGGTGCCGGTGGGGCCGGGACGCCGCGCCCGCTTCTCCACCGTCGACCGCACCACCGTCACGCTGGAAATCGTGCAAGACGGGATCGTCGTCCACTCGGAGGACATGCCCGTCTCGGATGGTTTCTTTACACTCACCATCGGGCGCGTGGAGGGCAATCTCGTCGCGGGCGTGACCGGCACGACTTACAGCGAGGCGCTGGTCGGCCCGTGGTTTATCGGGAAAGAGTTGGACAGGAGGCTATACGCCGGGCCGAATTACGACAGCGACGTGATCGATCCCGCCGCGACCGACGTTCACGTGAATTACATCGAATTATACTAACAAGTTAATAATTATACAAATGGCACAAATTAAACTGGTAAAGATAGAGCAAGTCGGGAGTAAAGGTATCCGCGTCAATGATACCGATCTATACCTCCGGGCGATGAGCGCCGACATTCAAAACGACCACGTGCGCCTCTACCCGGAGCGCGCGCGTAACGGCGATACCTACGTTGGCAAGATCGGCGAGGTAGAGGTAAATGAGGATTTCCCGGACACCCCGGACGCCATCCTTACCGCCCTCGAGTTCATCGGAAATTTTAAATCGGGCGGCAGCGATCCCGCCCTAAAAGAAAGGGTCGCCGTGCTGGAGGGGGAGATGCCCGGGAAGGCGGACAAGATCGTGACGCCTCACGTGGACTGGAATCCAGACAATTTCGATTTGCCCGCGGGGAGGGTATTACGGTTTGACACGAGCCGGACACCGGCCTTGTCCAGCGCTACCGGCTCGACGAGGCTGGCCATCTACGCCGTGATAAAAGGCGACACGGGGAAACTGTTCGGCTTTTTCAAGGACGACGGGCAATACCCCGGGCTGACGATGGCGGGACTGTTCCACCGGGGGGACTCCGGGGAGATTATCGGCGACAGGCTGCTCTACGACGGCACGGCGTGGGTAGACGGGGGCCGGTACACCCTTGACGAGGATTACTCCGGCGCTTTTAGTTATAATTTGGGACAAGCCTCGCTCGGCGCCACCTTCGACATAGCGACGGGGATCAGCGTGGAAGACGCGCCGTCGATGAATCTCGTGGACGTGTATAACGAGCTGTCGGGGGAGACGTCGAATCTACGGGATGACGTTAACGCGGCATTCACGCTGGTCAACCAAGAGATGGCAACGTTATCCGGCAAGGAAGATTCTACCTCGTCCGCGCTGGTCACCGAAACGGAAGCGCGCGTGTCCGGGGATAACGACCTGCAAACGCAGATCGACGCCATGCAGGGGCAGACGAGACGCTTTTTCGTTGACTTCGAGGCGACTTTTGGCACGGACACGCCGACAAAGGCACAGACGGACGCGTGGCTGGCGGCGCGGGAACCGGCGTTGACGCCGAACGTGGGGACGGCGTTCAAGAATAATAATACCTCGCAGGCGACGTATAATCACTTGTTCGTTTACTATACTGACCCAACTGACAGCAATCAACTGATCCTGTCGGATGACGGGGTTGACACGACGAGCACGGCGAGCGCGACGAGCCTCGGTATCGTGCGCGGGGCCGGGGACGTGGAGGTCAACCTTAACGGGGACATGATATTGAAAGCTGGCTCCGTGACTGACAAGAAGATTGGCAATCGCGCGCTCGTGGACGAGGCCGGAAGCTCGACACTCGTGCCGGTAGCGGAGAAAGGATTGACGGCGTGGCTGCAAGGGATCAGGAATAACCTGAAGGCGTTGTTCGCCAACAAGGTGGACAAGACAACGGCGGCGAGCAAGGTGTACGGCACGAACGAGAGCGGGGAGCAGGTGACCCTCGACAAGGACACCTTCGTGTTCGAGGACGAGCTGGCCGCGGAGTTGAAAAAAAGGGATTACTATCGCGCGTCGAAGTCGGGAATGGCCGTGGCCGAACAGTTGTACGTTGCCTGCGACAGCGACGCGCTGTTCGCCGCGTACAGGAGTAGCGGGAACAACTGGCGGATATACGTCTCGGCGCTTGACGGGTCGTCGATCGAGGTGCAGTCGTTTGTCACGCTTCAGTACGGGACGACGGCGACGACGATCGGCCAGTAC
>JAISAV010000242.1 GCA_031266545.1 Odoribacteraceae bacterium
GACGAGCATCGCGGCACCTCCATCACCGTCTACTTCCCGGTGGGCAAGTCCGCCATCGACCTGGCGACGGGCGACAACGCCCGCTCGCTCGAAACCCTGCTGGAGGCCATCCGCTCGCTCGAGGGGGCGCCGGGGAATCCCCGCGTCCGCGTGCTGGTGGGCGGCTTCGCTTCCCCGGAGGGCAGTACACAACTCAACGAGTGGCTCGCCCTCGAGCGGGCGAGCGCCCTCCGCGACTACCTTGTCGCCCGCTCCCGGCTGACGCTCGACGACGTGCGCGTGCACGGCGCAGGCGCCGACTGGCAAGGACTCCGCGCGCTCGTGGAGGACTCGCGCATGCCGGGCCGGGCCGACGTGCTCCGCGTCATCGACACCTACCCGGTCTGGAACCACCGCGCGCGGGTCGGGCGCCTGACCACGCTGGTAAACCTCGATGGCGGGCGGCCTTATCGCTACCTGCTGGACAGGTTCTTCCCGAGGCTCCGGGCGGCGGCGGTGATCAGGGTTTTCTATGAAAACCCTTAATTACGAATGACGAATTACGGAGGTAGGGTTTGCCCTGCCCGGATGACAAGACTCATCACGAGATAAAAGCAACACGAGCCTAACAAGAAGAAATTAACTGACTTTCATCTGTCTTTAAGACGCCCTTCCCCCTGCCCTTTGATCCGCGACGGCAAAACGAGGGAGCAAACAGGGGGAAGGTTTTTTTTAAATTACGAATTACGGGGGCAGGGCAAGCCCTGCCCAAATTACGAATTACGAAAACGGCGGAAACAATTACGAATGACGTTGTTGCAACGTGTAGGGGCGGGCCTCGCGTCTGCCCGCAAATTACACGGGCCAAAACATGATTGCGGGCGGACACGAGGCCCGCCCCTACGGCATTTTGCGGTCATGCCGTCCATGAAATAGCGTTGCAACAACGTCATTGCGAATGACGAGGACGGCATGTGGGGCGTGGGATCCAGTACGATACCGTCAAGTTAAGGAATGCACCGGGCGAAATGCTCCTATAAAAAGCGCGTAGCGCTTTCGTGTTTATAGCCGTGCGTGACAGCGCACGGTTGACGAGACATTCCCCATTCATGCGCCGCGTAGCGGTGCCGCAATTTGGATATTTTAAATCACTGTATTAACCCATTTAATTATGATAAGCTATGGCCACCTATTACCAATGTTACACGCACCTCATATTTGCAGTAAAGGATCGTGAATGTTTAATTCGGGAACCCATTCGGGAAAAAATACAAGCATATATCTGTGGAATTGTTAATCAAGATAAATGCAAAGTTATTTCCATTTATTGTAATCCGGACCATACCCATCTTTTAGTTGGATTCCGGCCATCTATTTCTATTTCGGATTTAGTACGAGATATTAAATCAGTTTCATCTAAATTTATTAATGAGCAAAAATTAATATATTCCCATTTTCAATGGCAGGATGGATTTGGCGCATTTACCTATTCGCATTCGCAAATAACAAATGTTTCCAATTATATAAATGACCAAGTGGAACATCATAAAAAACAAAGTTTTAAGGATGAATATCAACGTTTTTTAGAAAAATATGAAATAGTCTATGATGAGCAGTATTTGTTTGATTGGCTTGATTAACGGCACCGCTACGCGGCGCATGAATGTAGGATATCTCGCTGTCCGTGGGCTTTCACCCAGTCGTGGTCGGAAGATTACGTCTTCGTAAGCGCATAGCGCTTATGCGTTTATAGCCGTGGCTGACAGGCCACGGACAACGAGATATTCCACACCCGTGCGCCGCGTAGCGGTGCCGTTCATCACGAGGTGTATGTAACGATTGCGGCACCGCTACGCGGCGCATGGATGGGGGCATCTCATTCCGTGGGCTTTCACCCACGGCTATAAACGCATAAGTGCTACGCACTTTTTGCGGATCGTAAACGCTATGCATTTTTCGTAAATCTTCCGACCACTCGTGGGCTGTCACGTGCGGCTATAAACCTGAAAGCGCCACGCGCTTTTTGTAGGGGCAGACTCTATTGCTGCACGCGGTACTTGAGCAGGTAGCCGTCGGCGCTGCCGGCGAAGAGGTAGAAGCCGGCGGAGGCCTCGCCGCCGCCCTCGTGGAAGGCGATGGAGAAGGGGGAGGTGCCGGCGACGGGGAAGCCCTTGCCGAGTTCCTTGCCCACGAGCAGGAGTTGCCCGCGCGCCTCGTCCAGTATCCCGACGCGGGCGTCGCGGGCGGAGAAGCGGTAGATGTAGGGGAAGCCGAGGGAGGCGCCTTCCCAGTGGTTTTGCTGGAGGAGCTTGCCCCGGTGGTCGTGGATGGAGAGCGTGGGGCCTTCCGTGAAGATCCACTCGTCCGCGCCGTCGGCGTTCAGGTCGCCGACGTTCAGGTGGTAGTCGCGGGATTCCGCGGCGCCCTTCCACGAGCCGAAAGCGCCGTCGAAGTCCACCCACCACGCCTCGCGGCGGGCGTCGGCGAAGAGGACGACGGGGCGTCCCCCGCGGCGGCCGAGGTAGAGGGGCGATTGCCCGGGCATGTCGAAGAGGCGGTCGACCTTCACGCGCTGGTTCCCGCGGCGGTCGAGCATGTAGAGGCGGTAGCGGTCGGCGAAGACGAGGTAGTCCTTCCGCTCGATCCTGAAGTGGTAGAGACGGGAGGCGACGGGGTTGTCGGCCCGCGGCGTTTCCCACCCCTGCACGGGGTTCCCGTCCAGCCCGTAGAGGTAGAGGTAGCGGTCTTCCCCGGGCGCGGCCACGCGGTAGTCGCGGTCGTTCTCGTAGTCGAAGAGGGTGATCCCCGCCTCGCAGCGGCTCTTCAGGGCGAGGGGGTAGCGGGGGAGGTAGGCCCCGTTGCGGTCGATCAGGTAGAGGCGCGAGGGGGAGGAGAAGAGGTACTGCAACTTCCCGTTCTTGTAGAAATCCACCTGGTAGACCTCGCTGTTGATGGCCTCGGGGAGGGGTAGTTTCCACAGGATCATGCCGTCATCGTTGATCAGGTAGAGGTTATTCGAGCGGTCTTGCACGAGCAATTCCCGTTCCCCGGTGACGTGATTCTTGACGATGGCCGGCTTGAGGGTGACGTCGTCGTCCAGTTTCGTCTGCCACATGACGCGCGCGGGCGCCTCCTCGATTTTTTCCACGCTGGCCACGATCGAGGCGTAGATCATCCCCTCCTCGGCGCGCCACTGGTAGCCCCACGAGGAGACGCCCGGGAGGCGGTCGCCGTACCGCCGCAGGTAGGCGGCCCACGCTCCCCGGGCGCGGGCGCGGTAGCGGGGGAGCATGGAGGCGGTCTCGGCGAGATGTATCCAGTTGTGTTTCACGCCGAGTTGCTCCCTCGCGCGCTTGTACCACGCCACGTCCCGGAGGGAAGAGCGGCGGGAGTAGTCCGCGAGGAAGCGTTGCACGGCGGCCCGCGAGGAGGCCAGCACGAGGTAGTTTTCCTGCACGAGGGCGTAGCGCGCCGGCATCCCGTCGAAGAAAGGCCCCCACGTCGCGGGGCAGAAGTCGGCGACGGGCATCGTGTAGTAGTCGACCTGCTTTTGGTTCACGCGGAGGAGGTGGCGCAGCGAGTCCGGCGACGTGCCCGCCCGGCGGGCGTGGTTTTCCACCATCTCGCGGAGGAGTCGTCCCGCCTTGTCCCCCGATTTCAGGTGGACGACGGTGATCCCCTCCTCCTGTCCCGTCGCGGAGACGGAGAGCACGCCGCGGGCGATCTCGCCGCGGGAGAGTTCCAGCCACTCGCGCCGCGTGCCGGTCCCGGGGCGGGAGGCGGTGGCGGGGCGGTATTTCTCGAGGTTCTCGCAGTAGCGGTCGACATCGCCGAGGCGCAGCACGCTGATCGCCTTGACGGCGGCGGGCATCACCTCGTCGAGGTGTATCTCCCCTGGTTCTTGTCCTGCCAGCAGCCCGGGGAGGGAGCGCGCCGCGTCGCCGGGCTGCATGAATCCCTCGAGGCGCGCGGCGCGCGGGGCGAGGTGGAGGTCCAGCGCGCCCCACGCGAACGCGCCCGCGCCGTTCGCCCCGGCGTCGAGGTAGAGCGGGAGCAGTTCCGCGAAGCAGGCGGCGTCGAGGTAGAGGTTGACCCCGGCCGCCGGCGAGAGGTAGTGACGCGCCTCCCGGTAGCCGGGGGAGTCGTCCGACGCTTCCGCGTCGATCTGCTTGAGGGCGTCCTCCACGTAGAGCCTCGAGTCGGAGAGCAGGAGCATCCCCCCCGCCTCGGCGTGGCAGATCTCCTCGCCGCCGGAGGCGAGGAGGTGCAGCGCGCGTCCCTCGAAGTTTCTCGCGCTGGCCTCGTCGCCCGGGCGGAGGCGGGCGACGAGCGCGGGGAGGTCGCCCCGGTTAAAGGGGCCGACCCTGTCCAGCACGTACAGGGAGCGGACGCTTCCCTTCCCCTCCACGCGGAGGGCCACGGTGATGGCGGCGCTGTCGACGACGCCGGCGCGCGCCAGCTCTTCCACCAGCCGGTGGAGGGGGGCGCGGCGGAAGCGCAGGAGGTCGGCCGCCAGCGAGTCGGGCAGGCCGCCGGGCAGGTGCGCGTCACGCGTCACGCGGAGGACCACCGCCGAGTTGTCGGGGATGAACATCTCCACCGGGACGCGTCCCTCCCGTTGCCGCAGCCACAGCAGCGTCCCCGCGACGACGCCCGCGAGCGCGAGCGCGAGGAGTGTCCAGGCGATTTTCTTGATCATATCCCGTCAGGTGAACATTTTTGACATGAACGGCGCGAAGGCCAGCAGGATGACCGCCGCCCCCAGGACGGCGATGACGATGCCCGTGATCTTGTTGATGGCGATCAGCACGCGGAGGCGGAAGCGCTTGCGGAAGATGTTGACGAGCATGGAGAGGGTGTACCACCAGATGCCGCCGCCCAGCAGCACGCCCACGACGACGAGCATCTCGCCGGCGAACGAGGGGTCCTCGCCGAAGATGGTCATGCTGGCGAAGACGGCCATGAAGATGACGATGGCCACGGGGTTCGAGACGGTCAGGAAGAAGAGGGAGAGGTAGTCCCCCAGCAGGCCGGTCTTGCTGACGCGCCCGGCGCGGCGTTGCTTGATCTGCTTGAGGGGGTTGTCGAAGTAGACCTTCAGTCCCATGCCGAGCAGGAAGATGCCCCCCACCACCTGCAGGAGCAGCTCGTGCGCCTGCACGGCGTTGACGACGACGCCCAGCCCGAAGGCGGCCACCATCGCGTAGAAGCAGTCGGCGGAGGCGGCGCCCATGCCCGCGCAGAAGCCGGAGAGGGCGCCCTTGTGCAGCGTCCGCTGGATGATCAGCACGCCCATCGGGCCGAGGGGGACGGAAACCATCAGCCCCACCAGCGCGCCCTTGAAGAGATATACGATGTCGTGCATGGCTATACTTCAATGTTGTCCGCGGAGAAGCGGCCGAGGATCCGCTCGTCGTTGATCTCCTTGGAGAGCGACTCGATCGTCCGCATCGGCACGTCGAAGATGTCGAGGATCAGCAGGCCGTCGAGGCACATGTTGAACTTCGGGTCGATGTTGAAGCCGATGATTTTCGCGTTCAGGGAGATGTATTTCTTGAGGAGGACGGGCAGCTTGTCGCTGGTCGGCTCGATGTCCCCGATCATCTTGTCCAGCATGCCGATGTCCTCGCGGGCGACGTCGAGCATCACCTGCACCTTCGGGTCGTTCGACCCCACCTGGTAGCGGGAGCGCGGCAGCACGTGGCGCGCCAGCTCGTGGTCGTAGTAGTGGGTCATGATGAAGCGCATGATCAGCTCCTTGGAGACCTCCGTGTAGCGCCCGCTGATCGTCACCGGGCCGATCAGGTAGCGGTACTCCGGGTGCTTGAGCAGGAAGTAGAGGATGCCCTTCCACAGCATGAACAGCGGCAGCGGCTTGCGCTGGTAGGTCTCGCGGATGAAGGAGCGCCCCAGCTCGATGCCCTCGTAGAGCACCGGCAGCATCTCCTTGCGCATCTTGAAGAGGGAGTGGATGTAGAAGCCCTTCATCCCGTAGCGGTCGATGATCTCCTTGCCCTTGCCGAGGCGGTAGGCGCCGACGATCTGCTGCTCGTCCTTGTCCCAGATGAAGAGGTGGTAGTAATAGAGGTCGTACTCGTCGAGGTCGAGGGCGCGGTTCGTCCCCTCGCCCACGGCGCGGAAGGTCAGCTCGCGCAGGCGGCCGATCTCGTTCAGGACGTTGGGGATCTTCACGGGGGGGGTGCAGTAGACGTCGTAATTCTTCATGGAGAAGAGGGTGTAGTCGGCGGCGATCGTGGCGATCTCCCGTTGCAGCACCTCCTTGTCGACGCCCGCGGCCACGGGTTCCACGCGCGCGGTGGCCCGCTGGGAGGCGTGGAAGAATTTCTTCACCTCCAGCGACGATCCCAGCAGGTAGGTCTTCGCGCGCAGGAACTTCCCGTACTGGGCGATGTCGTGGAAGCGATCCTGCGCCTCCACGGTGATCGGGTTGCCGATCCGCAGCTTGATCACGCGGTTCTTCTTGTTCAGCAGCTCGGAGGGCAGCTTCAGCCCCCGCAGCGCGGGGTGGATCAGCCCCAGCAGGTAGAAGAGCAGGCTGTTCGACCCCTTGAAGTAGACGGGGATGACGGGCACCCTCGCCCCCTTGACCAGCTTGAGCGTGGCGGCGTCCCACTCGCCGTCCTCCACCTGGTTCAGGTCGGCCTGGTACGAGGAGACGTCCGCGGCGGGGAACAGCCCCAGCGGCTCGTGCCCCTGCAGGTGGAGCGTCGCCTGCCCGAGGCGGTCGACCCGCGTCTCGCCCGGCGCGGGCACCCCGAGGAAATACTCCTGCATCGGGGCGAGCTGCTTCAGCCAGTGGTTCGACATCACCTTGTAGCCCGGGCGGGCGGCGGAGAGCACCTTCGCGAGGATGATGCCGTCCAGCCCCCCGAACGGGTGGTTGGAGACCGTGATGAAGGGGCCGTCGGCCGGCACCCGCTGCAAGTCCTCGTCCCGCACCTCCACCGTCACGCCGAGCGACCGCAGCAGCCCCTCGAGGAACTGGCGCGGGTCGTCGCGCGGCCCCCCCTCGCAGAGCTTGTTCAACTTGTCCACGCGCAGGATCCGCGTCATGAGCTTGCTCACCAGCCCCGGGTGGCCTTGTTGCCCCTCTAACGCCTTGATAAAGTCCTTGGATGTAATTAATCTCATCAATATCTTCGTTTAAATTTATTCATCGTCAGCGGCAGACGAGGTCGGTGATCACCCGCTCGCCGAGGCGGTCGTTCAGCGCCTGTATCACCCCCTCCTTGACCATCATGATCTCGTGCCGCGCCACCGCCGAGGTGAAGCGCACGAGGAGCGTCCCCCCCGAGAGGCTGACCTCCCGCGTGTACCCGGCGATCGCCCGCCCGACCACCTCCGGCCAGAGGCTGCAGGCCTCCATCTCCTTGAAGCGGCGGTCAAGCCCGGCCTGCTTCAGGTAGAGGTCGATCAACTCGTCCAGCTTGAGCGTTTTCCCTTGTTTCATGTCGGCTGCATTTTCTCCCGGGCAAAAATATCATTTTCACTCGATAAAAACAACACCGCCCCGGGCTGCCGGTCGCCCACGCTAAACACCCGGTGCTCGACGGCCTCGACGCGCAGGATCTCGTCGACGTGCTGGCGGTTCGTGTCGGTGATGAAGACCTGCCCGAAGCGATCCCCGGAGACGATGCGCACGATCTGGCTCACGCGGCCGGCGTCCAGCTTGTCGAAGACGTCGTCCAGCAACAGCAGCGGCTTCATCCCCGTGCGGCGCGTCAGGTAGGCGAATTGCGCGAACTTGAGGGCGGTTAAAAAACTCTTCTTCTGGCCCTGCGAGCCGAGCTTCTTCACGGGGTAGCCCTCGAGCGTCAGCGCCACGTCGTCGCGGTGCGCGCCGGCGGTCGTGTAGGTCAGCAGGCGGTCGCGGGGGAGGCTCGCCCGCAGGGCGGCGAGCAGGTCGTCGGCGGGGGCGGTGGCCGCGTAACGCAGCGCCACCCGCTCGCGGCCGGACGCCAGCCGGTCGTGGAAGTGCTGGAACTCCTCCTCGAACTCGCGGGCGAACTCCTCGCGCTTCCGCAGGATCACCCGCCCGTTGTCGGCCAGTTGCTCGTCCCACGGCTCGATCGCCTCCCGTTCCAGCGGCCGCCCGGCGCGCTCCTTGAGGAGGCTGTTCCGCTGCGCCAGCGCCCGGTTGTAGCGGATCAGGCGTTGCAGGTACTCCTTGTCGCACTGGCTGATCACCCCGTCCACGAAGCGGCGGCGCTCCTCGCTCCCCCCGTCGATCAACGCGGCGTCCGACGGCGAGATCATCACCAGCGGCAGCAGCCCGACGTGATCCGACAGCCGCTCGTAGCTCTTCTTGTTCTTCTTGAAGACCTTCCGCTCCCCGCGCCTCATCCCGCAGGAGACGCTGATCTCCTCCCCCTCCCGCTCGTAGCGCCCCTGCAGCAGGAAGAACGGCTCCCCGTGGCGGATGTTCTGCGCGTCGGGCAGGTTGAAGTAGCCCTTGCACATGGAGAGGTGGTAGATCGCGTCCAGCACGTTGGTCTTCCCCATCCCGTTGTTCCCGATAAAGCAGTTGAAACGCGGGGAACACTCGATGGTGGCCTCCCCGATGTTCTTGTAGTTGACTATTTCTAAACTCTTGACGATCATTCGCGCGTTTTCTATTTGCGCGAAGATAGTAATTATGAATTATGAATTATGAATTATGAATTATGAATTGCGGGTACGGCGTGGATCGCGGGGTGCCCGGGTGGCGTCGCGTGCTAACGGTATCGCGTCGCGTGCTAACGATACAAGGGCTGAAGGCCGGTCGTGGCCGGGAGATTACAGGGATGACCATAAAAAACCCCGAAGGGGTGTTCAGCAATAGCGTGGGGCATCGCCCAGTCGTGGTCGGAAGAAATTTTGGGCCGTATTATCCACGCTCATTCAGCCCGTTATTTATGGAACTGGCAAATTGAGCCGGCTCAAATCGCCGCCGGCACGCGCCACGGCGACAGCTAGAATGATGTCTTGTAGCTCTATTTCCATTCTCCGCTTGGCCGTTTTATAACCGACGGCGTTTTCATTTTTATATATCATGATCAACATGGCTGCGATCAAGGTCATGTACAGGACGATTTGTATCCCGTTTTCGTTAAGCGAGACGAAGTGGCTGAAATTCAATTCCTGCTTGAGAAAACGAAAAAATACCTCGATATCCCAGCGGCGACGATACCAGATCGCGACCTGCTCGGCGCGAACGTTCAGCACGTTGGTGATTAGAATGATATCCTTGTCGTTTCCCGGCGGGCGAAAGCGGATGACGCGGAAAACCGTTTCCACCAGTACCTGCCTCCTGACTGGCTTGCCCGTCTTGCTCGTGGCCTCTTCTCTTTTGTACAGTTTGACAAGGGTGTCTTACACGAGCGCTCTCTCATCAAAACGCTTGAAGGTGGTATCGAACGATTTCACGCGGCATAACTTGCGGCCCTCCTGTAGTCGCCCGACAAAGTGCAAGCCATCAATCGAGTTCATCTTGTCAAACGCTACCGCCGAGGA
>JAISAV010000015.1 GCA_031266545.1 Odoribacteraceae bacterium
AATTAAAGACATCCTCGACCATTTCGGCCACCTCGCGGGGAAAAACTACAACGAGGAGACGGCAGGGATCTACAATTTCCTGCAGGAACTCCGCAAGTCGTGCGCCCTCCAGCTCGCGACCCTGGAGCTGAACGGGTGGGTCGACGAACTGGATCGCGCGAACCAGAAGTTTGAAACCACCATCCTCGACCGCAACGACGAGGCCGCGGGCAAGGCCGATCACGTCAGGATGCTGGACATCCGCCGCCAGATCGACCGCTGCTATCTCGACATCGTGGAACGCGTCGAGGCGCTCTCCCTGATTCAAGGCGACGCCGCTTTTGCTGACTTCGTGAACGCGCTCAACGCGAATATCGAACGCTACAAGATCGCACTCAGCCGCCGGGGCGGGAATAAACCGGCGCCCGAACAAGCCTCGTGAACCGTGGCATGATGCCAGCCATCGCGCTCGCGCGACACCCGCGCGAGCGCTTATTATTGATTATAAAACTTACACGCACACACATCATGAAAACAACAACATTAATGATCATGCTTGCCACGCTATTCACGGGCAGCATCAACGCACAAGACGCCAACATGAAACGCACCATGCTCTTCACACTTAGCGCAAACGAGGAGATATACTATGGAGAATACTTCGTGTTGCAGCAACTGAATCAAAACCGCTTTGCCTGTATAATCAAGGATACGGTCAAAAAGACCTATATCTTTGTATTTAACGGTAAACGAATTGTGACAGGAGATAGGCGTAAATACTTTAGCTATATTCATCTTGATGTTCATTATCTAAACGTACACGAAGAAAACGGCTATGCGGTCGAGTACAACTTGCAGGATATGGGTTATGCAAACATAAAAGGAAAGGTTTACGGGCCTTTTGATGAACATGATGGTGACTCTCATCTTGTATTTGCCAAAGATAGCGAGGGTAATCCAGATTGTGACAGGTTTTATTATCGCAAAACCGAGAACGGAAACCGCAATTATTATATCCATTGCAATGATGCTAAAGAAGGCCCGTTCGACGAGATACGTTTTCCTGAAAAAACCAGTGCATATGCCAACAGTGAATACCTCTACTTGCTTGCCGGAAAGTGGTATGCACATTACGGTAACGGCAACAATAAAATGACCTCGCTGGTTTATGGCTACATGTACAGCGAAAATGGGAAATGGCATGTGAATATCAACCATCGCAACAGCAGAGGATATGATGATATTGAGAATTTACATTTTACCGAAAGCGGACAGCATGCTTACATATATAAAGAAAATGAAAAAGAGCATGTAAATATTAACGGGACGGAGAGCAGGAATTATGCATCTGTAAGTCATTTACGTCTCATCGAAAACGGAAAGTATGCCTACATATATGGAGAAAACGGGAGAGGGCATGTAAATATCAATGGTACAGAAAGCAGGGGATATTATAATATTGAGAATTTATATTTTACCGAAAGCGGAAAGTATGCTTACAAGTATCGAGAAAATGAGAAATGGCATGTAAATATCAACGGCGCTGAGAGCAGGGGATATGACGGTGTTTGGTATTTACATTTCACCGAAAGCGGAAAGTATGCTTACGAGTATCGAGAAAACGGAAAATATCACATAAATATCAACGGCGCAGAAAGCAGAGGATATGAATCTGTAGGGTATTTACGTTTCACCGAAAGCGGAAAGTATGCTTTCTGGTATAAAGAAAACGGAAAAGAACATGTAAATATCAACGGCGCGGAGAGCAGGGGATATGACGCACTTGGCACGGATCGTTATCATTCTTTTTATTTCACCGCAAGCGGAAAGTACGCTTACAAGTATAAGGAAAATGGGAAATGGCATGTGAATGTCAATGGCCGGGATAGCGGAAACTATGACAAGAGTTATGAAATAGTGCTGGCTGACGACACTAACGGCAGTGTTTATTATCCTAATAACGATGGCAAAATATACAAAAATGACAATGGACAAGAAACGGAATATTTGTCGAGTATGTTATGGGCAAATTATCGCAAACCTGCTTTTTTCGGAAATCGTAACTATGACAGTGGTACGCCACCGGCATTGGAAATCTACTCTACTGAACGGGAACACTCGCTTTATTCCTCCTATGAATACGAATATGTAGTAGTTGACGGTAAGCGTCACGGCCACTCCCCCGCCCTATACGCGTGGTATGACAAAACCAAGAACGCCTTTGTTTGGAACGCCGTCGAGGGCAGGGAACTGGTCTTGTACGAGTACAAGTTATAAATGGCGCCCGCCGTCAAAAAGATCCCGCCCGGCGTAGTATAGAGACTCATGTCGTCAAGTTAAGGATTTTGCTCGGCGTAGGCTCCAGCCCAATGTCATCAAGTTAAGGGATAAGATGCTCTGAAAGAGCACTAAGCAATAGCGTAGGGCAACGCCCTACGAATAGTCACCCGATGGATAACAAGCAGGCTGAAAGCCTGCAAACCAATACAATAACATATGGTACTACACTATTGCTTACGCCACTTCAGCGCTTGGTGAATCGTATGATCCGATTCGTGGGGCGTTGCCCCACGCTATTGCTTGGCGGGCCTTCAGCCCTTAACTTGATGACATTGGGATCCAGCCCAATGCCGTCAACTTAAGGAATTAATGCCCGCTCTCAGAGAGAGCGTCTCTATTTAGGCAGTAGCCTGAGGCTACTGTACAACACGGTGCATCCTTCCTCTCGCCCGCGTCGCGGGCAGATAAAACCTTGCCGACACTGGGTTATCGGGAAGCCTGCGCTGCAGGCAAGGTCATTCCTTAAGTTGATGACATTGGGATCCAGCCTCCGTCGAGCGGAAGCGGAAACGGGTTCTGCTTAATCTGACGGCTATGCCCGTCAAGGGGTTGAACACCTACGGCGTTCGGGAATGGACGGGAAATATTTTCTATTGATATGAATGCCCTACGGGCAACAACCAACATGCTTGTCGATTTCTATTAATATTGCCCCCCATAATTCATAATTGAAAAATGTAAGCCCTAACGGGCTATGCTTATCCCAAACTCAGGTTAACTTGCAACCGAGATCATGAATAAACTGATTGCGAGGGCGCTCTACCGGTGTGCCGTCCTCTCAAACCAGCCGACGAGATTCCCTACAGGCGTTGGAGTTTTTTTAGGGCTTTGAATTTTATGCGGTACATTTTTAGGATGTGCGGGAGGGTGTTGTATTGTTCGCATTTGCGCGCGAAGTGAAGCAGTTCTTCCCGGCCGGTGGCGCGGTGAAGGATGAGCAATTGTTTGCTCACGAGGCGCAGGTAGCCGATAGTGCAGGGGTCGTCCACCGGGTAACCGGGCAGGTCGCAGCGGCAGAAGCGCGTCCAGTAGCCGAGGTCGAAGCGGGGGAATTGGCGGATCACCCCCTCGATTCCCTCGTCGAAGAGGCGGCGCGCGAGGCGGTGGCCCGCGGGATCGTGTCCCGCGGGGACGGCGCGGATGTAGTCGAGCAGGCCGAAGAGGGAGAAGAGGTGCCCGTCCAGCACGCGGGTGGGCACGGCGGCCACGTATTCCTCGTAGAAGGTCTCTCCTGCGACGCGGTCGACGGAGACGCCCCCCTCGGAGATGTCTTTCGCGAAGGGCGTTAACGCCCCGGTGGCCACGCGCAGGTAGGCTTCGTCGCCCGTTAGTTGCCACGCCCGCGTCAGGATGGAGAGCGCGCGGCCCTGCGCGAAGGCGGATTTCCAGGGGGCGCGTATGTCGTACTCGGGCTTGGGGACGTCGGTGAGCCAGTAGTAGCCCAATCCCGCTTCTTCATGCTTCTCTCGCGCGAACCAGTTGGCGACGCGCAGGAAGTGCTCGCGCTTCTCGACGTTGCCGGTCGCGAGCCACGAGTGAAAGAGGGCCAGCCCGTATTGCCCGATGGAGATGGGGTAGTAGTGCAGGCGCGGGGTTTCCACGTCGATGTAGGTGGTGTTTAACGGTATCCCCTCGGCGTCAAACGAGTGGATCAGGTGGTTGAGCCGGGAGAGTTTTTCCTCGAAGCGGATGTAGTAGTAACCCAGCTCTCCCGGCGGGTTTTCCATGTTTACCTCCAGTCGCCGGTTGGCGTTGAAGTCGCGCAGGAGTTTCCGCGCCATGAACAGGGTTTTCTTAATCTTCATGTTCGTCTAATATCGCGGCCAGCGCGCGGGTGAGGGATTCGCGGGAGTAGTCCGGGGCATGATCCCGTCGCGGCGACGGCGGGGAGGCAAGGCGCTTGTTCAGGTAAGCGAGGATCCCCTCCTCGTCGTCGTAGGCGAGGGTTTGTCCCGCCCCTTGCGCGCAGAGGATGGCGGCGGCCTCCCCGTCGACGGGGCCGAGGCAGAGGACGGGTGTACCGGAGCCGATGTACTCGAAGAGCTTGCCGGTGAGGTTTCCCTGGTTGCCGGGCATGTCCGGGATGATGAGCAGCAGGAGGGAGGCGCGCTTCATCTGGCGAATTGCCTCGGCGTGCGGCACGAAGGGTTGTCGTTCGACGCGCTCGCCCAGGTCGTCAAGCGCTCGGGCGGGGGCGGGGTCGATCGCGCCGGTGAACCGGAGGCGAAAGTGCCGGTCGGCGGGCAGGCGCTTGATCGCGGCGACGAACGCCCCCACGGGATAATCGGCGGCGAGCGTGCCGGTGTAGGCGATGGTGAAGGGTTCTTCTTTCGGGCACTCCTCGCGGAAGTCTCGCGCGTCGTACCCGTTGGGGATGACGCGCACCTTGCCGGGGGCGATTTTTGCCGATTTGGCGAGGAGCTGGCGGCGGATGTAGTGGCTCACCGTGATGATCGCGTTGGCGCGCGATAACACCTCTCGCTCGTACCGGCGGTCGAGCGCCCGTGCGAGGGCCGTGGGGTAGAGCTTGTCGTAGTAGTAGATGTCCGTCCACGGGTCGCGGAAGTCGGCTATCCAGCGCGCGGCGCCGACGCGTTGCAGGCGTTGGCCGACGAGATGGGTGGACATGGGCGGCCCCGTGGTGATGACGGCGTCGATGGACTCTTCCCGGAGGAGGCGGAGGGCCGCCCGGTAGGCGTGCTTGTTCCATCCCCGACGGGCGTCCGGCAGGAAGAAGTTGCCCCGGACGAAGCGCGCGAGTTTTTGCTTGAGTGAGGGCGTCCCGTCGTTCACGAAGCCGCTGTAAGGGGCCGTCTTGGCTTTCGTGAATTTTTTGTAAAGGTCGTACCAGCCTGACACGCCGGTGCGATATACCCGCGTGCCCGGGCGAATCTCGTCCAGCAGGGAGGCGTCCCGGACGGGGTATTCCGCCTTGCCGGGGTCGACGGTCAGGATGATCGGCTCGTGGCCGAAGTCCGGCAGGTAGTTCGCGAATTTAAGCCACCGTTGCACGCCCGGCCCGCCGGCGGGGGGCCAGTAGTAGGTGATGATGAGCACTTTTTTTCCGGGGGGAGGGGTCATGGCGCGCGGGATTAACGGGTTTGGGCGGCGGCGTGGAGGCTCGCGGCTATCTTGTCGATTTGCCCGGTGGTGAGTTCCGTGTGGATGGGCAGGGAGAGGACTTCCTCGCACAGCCGCTCGGCCACGGGGAAGGCGCCGTTGCCGAGACCCTCTTGCCTGTAGGCGTGCTGCAGGTGGAGGGGGAGGGGGTAGTAGATCATGCTGGGGATCCCGTCGCGTTTGAGGCGGGCTTGCCACGCGTCGCGTTGCCCGTCGTGCACGCGGAGGGTGTACTGGTGGAAGACGTGCGTGCCGTAAGCGGCTCGCCGGGGTAGCGTTGCGCCTTGGAGGGAGGCGAGCCTCTCGTCGTAGGCGGCGGCGGCGGCTTGTCGCGCGCGGGTGTAGTCGTCGAGGTATTTCAGTTTCACGTCGAGGATGGCGGCTTGCAAGGTGTCCAGCCGGGAGTTGCAACCGACGAGGTCGTGGTGGTATTTGACCCGCTGGCCGTGGTTGGTGATGGCGGTGGCTCGTTCCGCAAGGGCGTCGTCCCGGAAGAAGAGCGCTCCCCCGTCGCCGTAGGCCCCCAGGTTTTTGGAGGGGAAAAAGGAGGTGGTGCCGATGTCGCCCATACATCCCGCCTTGGCCACCCGGCCGTCGGTGAAGCGGTATTCCGCGCCGATCGCCTGCGCGGCGTCTTCCACGACGAACAGGTGGTGGCGCCGGGCCAGTGCTAATAACGGCTCCATGTCGGCGCACTGCCCGAAGAGATGCACCGGGACGATGGCCCTCGAGCGGCTCGTGATTTTTTCCTCTACCCGCGAGACGTCGAGGTTGAACGTGCCCGCTTCACATTCCGCGAACACCGGCGTGAGGCGCAGCAGGGCGATGACCTCGGCCGTCGCCGCGTAGGTGAATACCGGCAGGATGACCTCGTCTCCCGGTTGCAATCCCAGCGTCATCAGGGCGATTTGCAGGGCGTCCGTCCCGTTGGCGCAGGGGACGACGCGGGGGATGGCGTTGTAGCGGGCGAGGTTGGCGCAGAAGGTTTTTACCCGCGTGCCGTTGATGAACTCGGCGGAGTCGATCACGTCTTGGATCGCCTCGTTGACCTCTCCCCGGATTTTGTCGTATTGTCGGCGGAGGTCTACCATCTGGCAGGGGATGTCATGCTCTTTCATGGGTGATTTTTTCTACTTTTCCATCACGCAGCGCATATTGCTCGCGGCTTTCGGGGCAGGTGGCTATTCCCCGTTCGTCGAAGTGCAGCCGGTGGCCGCGTTCGCTCATCCAGCCGATTTGTCGCGCCGGGTTGCCGACAAGGAGGGCGTAAGGGGCGACCTCCCGCGTGACTACCGCCCCGGCGCCGATAAAGGCGTAGGCGCCGATGTCGTGACCGCAGACGATGGTGGCGTTGGCCCCGATCGTGGCCCCTTTGCCCACGCGGGTGGGGGCGTATTCGCTTTTCCGGTTGATCGCGGCGCGCGGGTTCGTCACGTTGGTGAAGACGCACGAGGGGCCGAGAAAAACCTCGTCGTCACACGTCACGCCCGTGTACAGGGAGACGTTGTTTTGCACCTTCACCCGATCGCCCAACACCACCCCCGGCGAGACGACCACGTTTTGGCCGATGTTGCACCCGGCGCCAACGCGGCACCCCGTCATGAGGTGGGAGAAGTGCCATATTTTGGTTCCCTCCCCGATTTCGACCCCATCGTCGATGACGGCCGTGGCATGAGCGAAATAGGTTTCCATGTCCCTTGATGTTTAAAAAAAGCCATTCGACGTCGAATGGCTTTCGTGATGTTGAATGTTTAGAATGTATACTAGTAAAACTTGTATCTTAGGTCCTCGACTTTCGCCGCCTGGATAATGGACGGGATGGCCTGGTATTGGATCTGGTAGGCGTGCATCTCGTTCAAGCCCATCTTGCGCTGCGCGATCTCCTCGGGAGAGAGTTCCGGCGCCTCCGCCCGGCTCGTCACGACGGCCACGAAAACGCCCTGGTTACCGATGATCGGCGCGGAGATCTGGTTCTCGTTCAGGCGAATCACCTCGGCGATCACTTTCGGCTCGATCCCGGCGCCGGGGATCTGGAAGGAGGCGAAGCTGATGTCCGTGGCGTCCAGTACCTCCGTGTTCGTCTTTTGAGCGACGGAGAGCAGGCTCTCGCTACCGGCGGCGGCGGCTTGTAGTTCCTTCGCGATGATCTCTCCCTTTTTCTTCCGCGTCAGTTCCCGCGTGATGGTCGCGGAGACTTCTTGCAGGGGGGAGACGCCCTCCTCGTTGACGGCGGTGAGCACGGCGACGATGTATTTGTCTCCACATTCAAAGATGGGGGATTTGCGATTGTTCACCAGCACCTTCCCGGCGGCCCCGGTCATGTAAGCCTCGCGGATGATGTCTCGTGCCTTGTCGACGCCCGCGATGGTGTTGTCGCTCTTGCTGACGGTGGCGTAGCGCTTGGTTTGTCCCTTGTCGGTGACGGCCTTTTCAAACTCGGCGGCGGTATCCATGTTGTCGACAAATATGCGCACCTCGTTATAGATCTTGTTGATGGTCTGTTGCGACGGGTTGATCTCTTTGGCCACGATCCCTACCAGTACTTTTTCCACCGGCCGGCTCCTGTCGGAGAGCTGGAGGATGAAAAAGCCCCCTTGCGAGGGGAAGAGTTTCACCTCGTTCTTTTGGGCGAGGAAGAGCGTGTCGCGTATGGGCGAGGGCAGCATCTCTTGGGTAAACCAGCCGATGTCCCCGCCGTTGACGGCGGAATTGGGGTCGGCGGAATACCTTCTCGCGATGAGGTCAAAGCTGGCGCCCCCGCGGAGTTCGCGCGTCAGGCTGTCGGCCAGTTGCTGCCTGCTCTCGAAGTTCGTCTGGTCGAACGTCAGGAGGATCTGGCGAACGCGCACGGAATCCGGTATCATTTTCCGGTCGGCCACGCGGATGATGTTGTAGGCGTTGTCGTTCAGGTAGGGGCCGTATACCTTGTTGTTCGCGGCGTCGGCGGCAAACAAGAAAGCATCCAGCTCTTCTCCCAGCTCGCCTTTTTTGTAGAAGCGGGGTTCTATCTTTTTCTCCGTGGCGCTGGCGGCAAACTCGATCACGTCCGTGGCGGCTTCAAATTCGGGCTTTAAATCCTCGACGGCGGATTCCGTCTCTTGAACATCTTCCAGCGATGCGGTCACGTCGAAGCTGACGTAGGTCAACTGGCGGGATTCTTGTTGCTTGAAGAGGTGCTGGTGTGAATTGTAGTACTCCTTGATCTCGGCGGGCGTCACCGTCACGGCGGAGTCGCTGATGGTGTTGTAACTCTTTACCAGGTAGCTAATATCTACCGTGGACGCGGAGAGGTTGAGCAACTCGCTGACCTGCGCGCTGGGGACGTAGAGACCCTTGGAGAGCAGCGTCTGGTACTTGGCCATCTGGTAAGAGGCGATGGCTTGCTTTTCGAGGAACTGCCACGTTGCCCGGTAGGGATTGTCCATCGGGGTTTGCAAAATATTTTGGATCACGCTGTTGAGCTGTGCCTTGTCCGTGGGATCGTAGCCGAGGGCGCTGATAAATTGAGCGATGGAGGGATCCAGCTTGTCACCGACCAGCCGGCTGTACAACTCGTCTTCGCTCACGCCCAGCCCGATTTTCTCGAACTCTTGGCCCATGACAATCCGGAATACTTCCATTTGCCACGTGTTATCTTGTACTTGCTGCCGTTGCTCGTCGCTGAGTGACGGGAGATTTTGCATCATCTTGAACACGTTTTCGTCGTTATTCACGAGCGTCTGGTAATCTTGAATGTCAAGCGTCTCGCCGGCGATCACTCCCACCTTGTTTCGACTACGATTTAGTATTTGCGAGCTGGAACTTAGGGCATCTCCCACGATAAAAGCCAACAAGGCCACCCCGACAAAGATGCTGACCAGTATTCCACCTTGGTTTCTAATTTTCTGTAATGTTGCCATTTATAATTGCATTAAATAGGTTACAAAATCTCGTTTTTCGCGGGTACGAAGATATGCATTATTTTGTGTTTGTCGGCTTTTTTTTAGTGGTTTTTGGGGTCTTCACTATTTTATCCTTTTGGGTAGCGGTTTTTGCCGTGCTTTTCGTCTTCGACTCCTCGCTATGGGCGATGATTTTCATCGTCTCTTCGAGGGTCAAGAGGCCCGCGTTTTGTCCTTTCGGGATTTTATAATTTTCCTTGTTGTAGGTGATGTACGGCCCGAAGCGCCCGTTCAGGATGCGCGCGCCGTTGGCAAATTCTTGGATCCTGCGGTTACGTTCGGTCTCCCGCTTCTCGTGAATCCGTTCGATGGCCGTCGAGAGGGTGATGGTTTCGGGGGAATCCACCCCTCTTTTCAACGAGATATACATCTGATCGTGCTTGATGTAAGGGCCAAAGCGTCCGATGCCCACGGTCACCGGTTTATCCTCGAACTCGCCCAGCGGGCGCGGGAACTTGAAAAGGTCGAGGGCTTCCTCGAGGGTGATGGTCTCCACCAGTTGTCCCCTCAGCAGGCTGGCGTAGCGCACTTGCTCGCCCTCGCCGATCTGCACCACCGGGCCGAAACGCCCGATGCGCGTGCTGACCGTCGCTCCCGTCGCGGGGTCGGTGCCCAGCACGCGTTCCCCGGAGTTCCGTTCCGACTCCTTCAGGGTCTTCTCCACGTTGGCGTGGAACGGGTCGTAGAAGGAGCGGATCATGGCCTGCCACTGCAAGCCTCCTTCCGCGATATCGTCGAAGGCTTCCTCCGCCTTGGCCGTGAAGTTGTAGTCCATGATGTTGGGGAAGTGGGCGCAGAGGAAATCCGTTACCACCATCCCGATATCGGAGGGGAAGAGCTTCTTCTTCTCCATCCCGAAGCGGCGGACGAGCGGCTTTAGCGTCACCTGGTTGCCCGTTAATATAAAGTGGTCGATCTCCCGTTCTTTTCCCTCCCGGCTCTCCTTGACCACGTATTCCCGGTTTTGTATGGTGGTGATGGTGGGGGCGTAGGTCGAGGGTCGCCCGATGCCCAGCGCCTCCATTTTCTTGACGAGGCTCGCCTCCGTGTAGCGCGGGGGGTGCGCCGTGTATTGCTCCAGCGCCTCGATCCGCGTGCGTTGCAGCAGATCGCCCGCGTGCAGGGAGGGGAGGAGTTCCGTTTGTTCCTCCTCCTTCTCGTCATCGTGGGACTCGTGGTACATTCTCAGGAAGCCGTCGAACACGATCACCTCGCCCATGGCCACGAAAGCGTGCGGTTGTCCCGACACGGCGATGGTGACGACCGTCTTTTCCAGCTTGGCGTCGGCCATTTGCGAGGCCAGCGTCCGCTTGTATATCATGGAGTAGAGGTGTTGTTCCTTGATGTCGCCCTCGATGCTCTCCTTGTCCATGTAGGTGGGGCGGATGGCCTCGTGCGCTTCTTGTGCCCCCTTGGTCTGGGTCGCGTATTGCCGCGAGCACGAGTATTTAGATCCCAATTCCTGTATGATCACCGCCTTGGCGCTGTTGATGGCCAGTTGCGAGAGGTTCACGGAGTCGGTTCTCATGTACGTGATATGCCCGTTCTCGTAGAGTTTTTGGGCGATGCTCATGGTCTGCGACACGGAGAATCCCAGCTTGCGCGAGGCCTCTTGTTGCAGGGTGGAGGTGGTGAAAGGGGGCGCCGGTTTCCGCGTTGCCGGTTTGGTCTCGACGTCGCTCACGGTGAACGTGGCCTCCTTGCAGCACTCCAAGAAGCGCATCGCCTCCTCGCGCACGCTGAAGCGCTCCTGTAGCTCGGCTTTCACGGGGAGTTGACGGCCCTCCTCGTCCTTCGTCAGGAAGAGGCCGGACACCTTATAATATTTCTGTTCCTCGAAGTGATTGATCTCTCGCTCGCGCTCCACGATCAACTTCACCGCCACGGATTGCACGCGCCCGGCCGAGAGGGCCGATTTCACCTTCTTCCACAAGACGGGGGAGACCTCGAAACCCACCAGCCGGTCGAGCACCCGGCGCGCTTGCTGGGCGTCAACGAGGTGTTGATCGATGGTCCGCGGGTTTTGGATCGCGTGGAGGATCGCCTCCTGCGTGATCTCGTGAAAAACGATTCGTTTCGTGTAGGGGGCTTGCAACTCGAGGGTCTCGAAGAGGTGCCACGCGATGGCTTCCCCCTCCCGGTCTTCATCGGAGGCCAACCATACGGTTTTTGCCCCCTTGGCCAGTTGCTTTAACTCCTTCACGACGGCCTTTTTCTCGGCGGACACCTCGTATTGGGGTTGAAAATCGTGCTCGATATCAACGCCGAGGTCTTTCTTCTTTAGGTCACGGATATGCCCGAAGCTGGATTTCACGGTATAGTTTTTGCCCAAAAACCGCTCGATCGTCCGGGCTTTTGCCGGGGACTCCACGATGACTAAATTCTCTATCATGGTTATGCGCTTTAATCTACATGCACCTCGCGGAAGTCCGGAATACCGCCTCCCGACGGGGTTTTTGTAATTTTAGGGTGCAAATATACATGAATTTCCTGAATAACAAACACGGG
>JAISAV010000024.1 GCA_031266545.1 Odoribacteraceae bacterium
AAAACGGAGTACGAGCAGTTGATGAAGACGTTCAAGGAGCCGCTCATGAAGCTGACGGTCACGCAGGGGAGAATCCTCGTCCGGCTGATCTACCGGGAGACCCGGAAAAGTTCCTTCCATCATATCAAGGAGTATCGAGGCGGCGTGAACGCCTATTTCTGGCAGTCGCTGGCCCTGCTCTTCGGCAATAATTTAAAAGCCGGTTACGATCCCGACGGTAGCGATCACGAGATCGAGCAAATCGTGCGGGAGATCGAGGAAGGGGGCGGATTGTAGACCACTCGCCCCCGGGTGCGCCTGTAAACTTTCCCTCCCGCCGCTTGCACGTTCGTTAATTTTCTTTACCTTTGCCACCGCAAAAATAAAACCGGTCCGGTAGCTCAGTTGGATAGAGCAACAGCCTTCTAAGCTGTGGGTCGCGGGTTCGAATCCCGCCCGGATCACCTCATTAACGACCCTTGTATCAAATACTTGGGTCGTTTTTATTTTAATAAAAAATATTAAATTCCTATCGACCCGCGTCACTTGTAGGCGCTTTTTATTACATTTGAATCGAAAAAGTCGCCCAAAAACTAACACACGAAATCATGGCAAAATTCAAGGCGGAATGGCCCCACCGGCAGGTCGACGGGTCGCGATCCATCCGGCTGCGCGTGACGCACCGGGGGGAGGAGCGAAGGTTCTCCACGGGCCTCGTCGCGGCCCCCGGTGACTTCACGAAGGGGGGAAAGTTGAAAGACGCGAGGCTCGTCGAGGCGGTCAGCGACTTGCTGAAGAAGTGCAGGGAGGCCTGCAACGAGGCGGGGACGAGGCTCGCGACGATGAGCGTGGACGAGGTGGTAAAGGCGATACGGGCGAGGTTCGCCGGTGACGGCGACGCGGGCATCGACTTCGTGCGGTTCGCCCGGGAGGCGGCATCCAGGAAGGCGGAGGGCACGCGGGCCATCTACGCGTCGGCCATCAACGCCCTGATACGGTACGCCGGGAGGGACTCGATAGACATCGGCGAGCTAAACGCCCGCTTCGTGCAAGGATTTATTGACTTCGTGGCCGCCGAGCCGTCCCGACGGGACGTGGCGAAAGGGAAGGAGCGCGAGCCGAAGCGCGGGCGGGCCGTCTCCCTGTACGTGGCCTGCCTCAAGGCGGCGCACAACGAGGCCAAGCGGGTGTACAACGACGAGGACGCGGGGATCGTCCGCGTGCCGCTCAGCCCGTTCAAGGGGCGCAGGATGCCGGTGGAGCGCCTGCCGGCGAAGCGGGCCATCCCCGTGGCGACCATGCAGAAGATCATCGACGATCGAGACCTGCGGGGCCGCGAGTCGCTGGCGCGCGACGCGTTCCTGCTCTCCTTCGGCCTCGCGGGCATGAACAGCGCCGACCTGCTGGAGTGCCCGCCGCCCGTCGACGGCGTGATCTCTTACAACAGGCGCAAGACGAGGACGAGGAGGGCCGACGGCGCCCCCGCGCGGGTACGCGTCGAGGCGTGCCTCTCCGAGCTGGTGGAGGCGCGCGGGGACGGCAGGCGGGCGTTCAACTTCTACAAGTCGTTCCCCGACCACAAGGCGTTCAACAAGGCGATAAACGAGGGCCTGAAGGCCGTCGGGGAGCGCGCGGGCGTACCCGGCCTCACGTTTTACGCCGCCCGGCATAGCTGGGCCACGATCGCCCGGTCGTCGGCCGTGAACGCCGACAAGGCGACCGTCCACGAGGCGCTGTGCCACGTCGACCCGGCCATGAAAATCACAGACACCTACGTGGAGCGCGACTGGTCGGTGGCGTGGGACGTCAACGCCCGCGTGCTCGCCTTGTTCGACTGGTACTCGATCCTGTGAGAGGGGAAAAAATTGCCGGGTCATCATCACAACGGCCCAGCATCAAAAACAAATTACGGAAAAAATCGAAAAACCAAAATAAAAAGGTGGGGTATCTTTACAACCCTATCCGCTTGCGTATCCACCGGACACCCAGCCAAGCCGCCAGCGCCATCAACGCCAGCCTCCCGGCCCAAACCTGCGCCCCCTGCCACGACGTCAGCACGTTCGTCACCGGCCCCGGGACCGGCACCCTCACCGGTATCGAGTCCCTCAGCCTGAGCGTGTCCCGGACGAACCTGTCCTTGTAGAGATACCGGAACGCCGTCACCGTGATCGTGACCGTGTCGCCCCGTACCACCTCGCGCGTGACCGAATCCCGCAGGTAGATCGAGTCCCGCGTGTGATTCGTGATGTACACGTCCCGCGTGGTCTCGAGCGGGATGTAGCGTACCTTCCCGCATCCCACCAGCATCACGACGATCGCCAGTATAACAGCGGCCCTCATCTCACGCCACCGTTATGTACGTCTCCTCGCCATCCGGCAGCGCTTCCATGCGCCTGACGATCTCCTCCTCGTGCTCCCGCGAGTTGATCACGCCACCCTTCACCTTGTTCTCGCCCGGGCAGATGCACCCCTCCGTGTCCGCAGCCGTGTTCCCGGCGTGAATCCTCACCCCCTCGAACCCCGGCACGTCCACCAGCAACGGCAGCAGCCGCTTGAAGCGCGCCGACAGGGTAAGGATCACCTTGTACCTCCCCGTGGGAATCGCCGTGATCCCGTGTTTCTTCAGGTGGAGAATCTCTTGCAGAGGCATGTCCTGCCTTAGCCCCCGGTCGGTATCCTCGACCGCGTCACACAGGAGCGCGTCACCCGCGAACAGGCGCCCGATCGTGTACGTCTCCTTTTTTGCAAACCTTTTTAGCCTCAGTTCCATCATGTTTTACTTTAGTATTTTCCTGCTCGATCTCTATCTTCGTCCCGTTCTTCTCGTACCTCACCGAAAGCCCCTTTTCCAGCAGCCTGCCGGCTTGAAACACGCCAACATTGATGCAAAAACACCAGAAGATAGTAGACACGATCGGCTTGTCCATCAGCGCCCCGTCCCGCAGGATGACGTACGTCACCACCGCCGACAAGAACGCGATCACGATCCACTCCCTCGACAGGTACTTCCTCGCCCGCGGGTCTTTCATGAACAGCTTCAACACCAGGAACGGCAAGTAAGTAAACGCCAGCGCCACGCCGCAAGCCACCAG
>JAISAV010000113.1 GCA_031266545.1 Odoribacteraceae bacterium
CCGCTTGAATAAAAAAAACGCCACCGGTGGGTGGCGCCTCGTGAACTGTGCCGGACTTGAACCGGCGACCCCTGCCATGTCAAGGCAGTACTCTGAACCGACTGAGCTAACAGTTCATCAACGGCGCGAATGTATAAAATAATTTCGACAATCCAGCCGTGCGGCGAAAAAAAACGAACCGCGGGAAGCAAGCGCGCCCACCCGTCGCGCGTCGTCAATATTTTTCCTCCTTTGGCGGGGATAACTGATGGTTTCCTGCCGATATATTTTTAATTTCGCGCCGTGATCCCGGGGAGCGGGGATCCAAGCGAGAAACTCTTAAAAATCCAATGATATGAAAAGAATCTTAATCCTCGGCGCGGGCGGGCAGATCGGCTCTGAACTCGTGCCTCACCTGCGGGGGATCTACGGTAACGACAACGTTATCGCTACCGACGTCAACGCGGACAAGTGCAAGCACCTTGACGGCAGCGGCCCCTTCGAACCCCTCAACGCCCTCGACGGGGAGGCGTTCAGCGCCATCGTCAAGCGCTACCGCGTGGATGCCATCTTTAACCTCGTCGCCCTCCTCTCGGCCGCCGGCGAGCGCGACCCGCGGCTGGCGTGGAACGTCAACATCGGCGCCCTCACCAACTCCCTGTACATCGGCAAGGACAACGGTTGCGCCGTCTTCACGCCCAGTTCCATCGGCGCCTTCGGCAACGACACGCCGAAGGACAAGACGCCGCAGGACACCCTCCAGCGCTCGAACACCACGATCTACGGCGTCTGCAAGGTCGCCGGAGAGCTGCTCGGCGACTACTACTATCACCGTTTCGGCGTCGACACGCGCAGCGTGCGCTTCCCCGGCCTCATCTCCCACGTCGCCATGCCCGGCGGGGGTACCACCGACTACGCCGTCGATATTTTCTACGCCGCCGTCCGCGACGGCGCCTTCACGTGCAACGTGGCGGCGGGTACCTACATGGACATGATGTACATGCCCGACGCCCTCGACGCCGTGGTACGCCTCATGGAGGCCGACCCCGCCCGCCTGAAGCACCGCAACAGCTTTAACATCGCCGCCATGAGCTTCGACCCGGAAGCGCTCGCCGCGGCCATCCGCCGGCACCTCCCCGCGTTCCGCCTCTCCTACGACGTCGATCCCGTGAAGCAGGCCATCGCCGATAGCTGGCCCAACAGCATGGACGACACCTGCGCCCGCGAGGAGTGGGACTGGGCGCCCCGCTACGACCTCCCCGCGATGACGGCGGAGATGCTCGACAGGATAAGAGAAAAGCTGGCGCGCTAAACCGGCGGCCAGCCCCCCCCTCGCCCTACCGGATAATCCTCGCCTCGAGGACGCGCGCGTCTGACAGCGGGCGGTTATAGGCGTCGACCGGCGCGTCGGCGATCTTGTCGATCACCTCCATGCCGCCGATCACCTCCCCGAACACGGTGTAGGCCCCGTCGAGATGCGGGGCGCCCCCGCCGGTGGTGTAGGCGCGGGCCTGCTCGTCGGTAAGCGTCAGCTTCCGGGTCTCGAACAGGCTGTCGAGCGCCGTGTTAATCTCGCGATCCAGCGCGTCGAGGGCCGCCGGGTCGTTGGCCGTCCCCAGCCGTTCAAGCTCCGCCGCGCGCCCCTGCACCAGCGAGCGGTAAATCTCGCCCCGTCGCGACTCGTTGACGCGCCGGACGACCTCCTCCAGTTCCCCGGGCGAGAAGACCTCCCCCTGCACAATATAAAACTGCGACCCGCTCGACGCCCGTTCGGGATTCTGCTGGTCCCCCAGGCGGGCGGCCGCGAGCGCCCCGCGCTTGTGGAAAAGCCCCGGCACGATCTCCGCGGGAATCGTCTCCCCGTGACTCGTCTCGCCCAGGTGCGCGCCCGGCGCGGCGTGACGCGATGACGGGTCACCGGCCTGGACCATAAAACCTTTAATCACGCGGTGGAAGAGGACGGAGTCGAGGACGCGCCCCTCCACCAGCTTCACGAAGTTGTCCCGGTGCAGCGGCGTCTCGTCGCCGAGGCGGATCTTGATCTTCCCGAGCGAGGTGGTCAGCTCGACCACCGTCCCCGGCACTCCCTGCTCCCGGCAGGCGACAAACAATCCCGCGCAACACAGCGCGAGGATGATCTTTTTCATTTTCATGGCAATAATTTTAAATTAACGGGTTCTCCCCGCGCAAAAATAGTGGAAATATTTCATTCCCCGCGAATTTGTTTTACCTTAGCCCGGCGAATCATAAACAGTTTTGACGTATGAACAGGTATTTTATTTTTCTCGTGATACTATCCTCGCTGGTCGCGTGCCGGCGGGGCGCGAGGCAGCAAGAGACAACGACGGCCAGCATCGCGCGGGACACCGCGATCACCGAAGTGACGACGGACGCCACGACCGCCACGGATACCGTGCCCGCGCCCGTCGTCGAGACGGCGGTAACGCCGCCCGCCGTCGTGGAGATCATGGCCCCGCGGGCGCGACGCTTCCACGTCATCGTGGCCAGCCAGCCGACGAGGGCGCTGGCCGAGAAGGAGGTCAAGCACTATCGCTCGCTGGGCTACCCGGGGACGAGCATCGTCTTCAAGGACGGGGTGCACTACCGCGTGAGCATCGCCAGTTTCCCCACCAAGAAGGAGGCGCTCGATAACGTCACCTCCTACTCGCGCAAGCTCAAGGTGCG
>JAISAV010000169.1 GCA_031266545.1 Odoribacteraceae bacterium
AATTGTTATCTTCGCGGCAAAATGGAAAAGATGAGCGACAAGGCATGGCTACCCACCTCCCGGGAAGAGGTCGAGCGACGCGGCTGGAAGAGCATCGACGTCATCCTCTTCTCGGGCGACGCTTACGTGGATCACCCCTCTTTCGGGGCGGCCGTCATCGGGAGGGTGCTCGAGGCCTCGGGATTAAACGTCGCCATCGTGCCGCAACCCAACTGGAAAGACGACCTGCGGGACTTCAAAAAACTCGGCAAGCCCAACCTCTTTTTCGGTATCAGCCCCGGCAGCATGGATTCGATGGTCAATCATTACACCGCCGCCAAGCGCCGCCGCTCCGACGACGCCTACACCCCGGGCAACCGGGCGGGCGCGCGCCCCGACCGGGCGACCATCGTCTACTCCCGGATCCTCAAGCGCCTCTACCCGGACGTCCCCGTCGTCCTCGGGGGCATCGAGGCCTCGCTCCGGCGCGTGACGCACTACGATTACTGGCAGGACTGCCTCAAGCCCTCCATCCTCGCGGAGAGCGGCGCCGACCTGCTCGTCTACGGCATGGGGGAGAAGCCCATCACCGAGCTATGCCGCTGGCTGAGGAAAGGCGTCCCCTTCCGCTCCCTCACCAACATCCCGCAGACGGTCATCCTCCGGGGCAAGGAGGAGCGTTTCGCCACGAACAAGAAATGGGAAAGCGTCGCGCTGGCCTCCCACGAGGAGTGCGCGCGCGACAAGCGGTGTCAGGCCGCCAACTTCCGCCGCGTCGAGGAGGAGTCCAATAGCCTGCACGCCGCGCGCCTCCTACAGCCCCTCGGGGAGCAGGTCGTGGTGGTCAACCCGCCCTATCCCCCGATGACGACCGGGGAACTCGACGCGGTGTACGACCTCCCCTTCACCCGCCTTCCCCATCCCCGCTACCGCCAGAAAGAGATACCGGCCTACAACATGATCCGCCACTCGATCACCCTGCACCGGGGATGTTTCGGCGGCTGCGCCTTCTGCACGATCTCCGCCCACCAGGGCAAGTTTATCTCCTCCCGCTCGGGGGCCTCGATCCTCCGGGAGGTGGGGTGCGTGCGCGAGATGCCGGACTTCGGGGGCACCATCACCGATCTCGGCGGCCCGTCCGCCAACATGTACGCCATGGCGGGACGCGACGCCGCCACGTGCGCGAGTTGCAAGCGCCCCTCGTGCCTCTTTCCCGCCGTCTGCCGGAACCTGAACACGGATCATTCCCCGCTCCTCCGCCTCTACCGGGAGGCGCGGCAGGCCCCGGGCGTCAAGCACTGCTTTATCGGCTCGGGCATCCGCTACGACCTCGCCATGCACCCCGCCGGCGACCCGCGGGTGGACGCCGCCAACCGCGAGTACCTCGAGACCGTCATCAAGCACCACGTCTCCGGTCGCCTGAAAGTCGCCCCCGAGCACTCCTCCGACAAGGTGCTCCGCCTCATGCGCAAGCCCCCGTTCGCCCTCTTCGCGGAACTCGCCGCTCGCTTCGACGCCATCAACCGGCGGGAGGGGATGAACCAGCAATTGATACCTTATTTTATCTCCTCCCACCCGGGATGCGGCCTCGAGGAGATGGCCGAGCTGGCCGTCGCCACCCGCGATCTCCACTTCCGGCTCGAGCAGGTGCAGGACTTTACCCCTACCCCTATGACCCTCGCCACGGAGATGTACTACACGGGCCTGCATCCCTACTCGATGAAACCGGTGGAGACGGCCAAAACCGACGCCGACAAAAAGCGGCAAAACATTTTCTTCTTCTGGTATAAGAAGGAGTTAAAAGGCGAGATCACGACCCTCCTCGCCCGGATCAAGCGCCTCGATCTCCTCCGCCGCCTCTACCCTCGTGAAAAGAATTATGAATTATGAATTATGAATTATGGGGCGGAAGCCGCCAGCGGGCCTGTGGCCCGAATTATGAATTATGAATTATGAATTATTGGTTTTGCGACGTGAATAGTCATCAAACGCCATAATTCATAATTCATAATTATTCATGGCGTTTCGAGGAGAGGATGATGGCGCGGATGATTTTCAGCAGTTCGGAGGCGTCTTGGTGGATGGAGTTGAATTCGGATTCGTTGATAAATTCCGTTTTATGAAGAAGTTCGAGCCAAAAGCAAGTTTCGTCACACTCTTTTTGGGCGATGGCAAGTTTGTGGACAAAGTCGGCGTTACTCTCGGCATTCAACGCCTCGCGGATGTTAGCCCCGACAGAAGTACCGGAACGCAACAACTGCTTGCAAATGACGAACTCTTTACGTTCGCCTGCAAGCACCTTGTACATGTTGACAACGCGGACGGCAAACCCGAAACTCTTTTCCCGTATAACGTTTTCTTTCTTCATAACTTTTGGGAATTATGAATTATGAATTATGGGGTAGCATCGCCATATTATATGGAGTTAAATTCTGATTCATTGATAAATTCATGCCGTAACGGTAGCCATAATTCATAATTCATAATTCATAATTAATATTTCAGCCACTTGTAAAGCTCTTTCCACGTGGCTTTTTTGCCGTACATCAGGATGCCGACGCGGTAGATCTTGCCGGAGAGCCACGTGAAGAAGAGGAAGGTGGCCACCAGCAAGGCCACGGAGGCGAGGATCTCCCACGCGGGGACGCCGAACGGGATCCGCACCAGCATGACGATGGGCGAGGTGAACGGGACGAGCGAACCCCAGAACGCCAGCGGGGTCTCCGGGTTTCTCATGGCGGCCAGGCCGATGTAGAAGGCGGCCAGCAGCACGATGGTCAGGGGCATCATGAACTGTTGCGAGTCGGTCTCGCTGTCGCAGGCGGCCCCGACGGCGGCGAAGAGCGAGGCGTAAAGCAGGTAACCCCCGAAGAAGTAGAAGAGGAACAGCCCGAGAAATTCCAGCAGGAAGGGCAGGTCGATGGTTTTCATCAGGTTCTGGACGACGGCGAGCTGGCCCGCGTCCAGCCCGGAGGCGGCGGCCATCTCGGTGAGGTTGGCGCCCTGCTTGAGGCTCTCGAGGTCGAGGTCGGGCAAGAAGAAGGCTTGCGCGGCGAGGATGACCACCGTCCCGAAGACGATCCAGATCAGGAATTGCAGCAGCCCGACGGCCGCCACGCCGATGATCTTGCCCAGCAGGAACTGGAAGGGCTTCACGGAGGAGACGAGCACCTCGATGACGCGGCTGGTCTTCTCCTCGATGACCCCCCGCATGACCTGCGACGCGTAGCCGAAGATAAAGATATAGATGATGATCCCGGCGATCATCCCGATAAAGGAGGTGATCTCCGAAGATCCCTCCCTGATGGCGGGGCGATCCTCCCCGCCGGCGCCCGCCCCGGAGACGACGAGCGTGCGCACCGTGACGGGCGTGCGGGTCGCGTCCAGTTCCTTTTCCAGGTCGGGGAACTGGACGCGGGCGATCACCGCGGCGCGCTTGACGCGCTCGATCTCCTGCCTGACCTGCCCGCCGAGGTCGTTTTTCAATTCCACGGGCACCTGCGAGAGGGAGTAGACGGGTATCTCCGGCCGCTCCATGACCGTCGCCGGCACGCGGACGATGGCGTAATAGTCACGGAGCACCCGCGCGTAGGCGCTCTCCTGCATCTCCTCCACGTAGGTGAAGTGCGTGTTGTGGCGGGCTTTCAGGGGTTCGTCCAGCGCGGACTCGTTGATGACGATGATGGCGCGCTCCTGGTCGTCGTCGCGGAGCATCATCCACATCATGAAGGCGTAGAAGAGGGCGAACAGGATGGGCACGAGCAGGGTGACGAGCAGGAAACTCTTCTTCTTGACCCGCGTGGAAAATTCGCGCCCGATGATGATAAAGGTCTTGTTCATGGGTTACCGGTTAGTGGTTAAGCGGATAAATATATCGTGCATGCCGGGGATGATCTTCTGGTAGGAGATGACCTCCACCCGCGGGAGGACGCGGTCGAGCAGGGTATTGGGGGGGCAGGGCGTCGTCTGTTGCAGGACGAGGTCGAGCCGTCCCTCCTCCACCCGCCGCGAGAGCAGCGCGAACTCGTCGCCGGTGATCTCCCCCGGGTCGAACCCCGGGTCGTGGCGGCACTGCAGCCGGTAGGTATTGTTGGCGTGATCCTCCCGTACCTGGTTGATCGGCCCCTCCACCACCTTGCGCGCCTTGTCGATGAGCGCGACGTGGGTGCAGATCTCCTCGACGGAACCCATGTTGTGGGTCGAGAAGATGATGGTAGACCCCTTGTCCCGCAGCGCGAGGATCTCCCGCTTGAGCAGCTCCACGTTGATGGGGTCGAAGCCGCTGAACGGCTCGTCGAAGATCAGCAACTCCGGCTCGTGGAGCACGGTGGTGATAAACTGCACCTTCTGCGCCATCCCCTTGGAGAGTTCCTCCACCTTCTTGTCCCACCAGCTCTCGATCTCGAACTTCTCGAACCACCCCTTCAGGCGGGCGATGGCCTCGCGTTTCGGGATCCCCTTCAGGCGGGCGAGGTAGACGGCTTGCTCGCCGGTCTTCATCTTCTTGTACAGCCCGCGTTCCTCGGGGAGGTAGCCCACGCGGCAGGCGTCCCCCGGGGCCAGCGGCTTCCCGTCCAGGAACAACTCGCCCGAGTCGGGGGCCGTGATCTGGTTGATGACGCGGATCAGGGTGGTCTTCCCCGCCCCGTTCGGCCCCAGCAGGCCGTAGATGGCCCCCGCCGGGACGCTGATGGAGACGTCGTCGAGCGCCTTGTGGTTCGCGTAATTCTTGACGACGTGCTCTGCCTTGAAAAAACTCATGTGCATGTGGGTATATGTGCCCGCCCCGGCCGCCGGGACGGGCCGGTTATTTTACTCTATCTCGAACATCAAGGTATTCTTCGGCACCTTGTCCCCCCGTTTCACGTGGACCCTCGCCACGATCCCGTCCACGGGCGCCAGCACCTTGTTGCGCATCTTCATGGCCTCGAGGATGCAGAGCAGCTCCCCGCCCTTCACCTCCTGCCCCTCCCGCGCGAGCACCTCCACGATCGTGCCCGGGATATAGGTCGAGACGGCCCCCGCCGCGGGGATCGCCCGCTGCTTCCGCTCGAGGAACTTGCGGGGGAAGGTCGTCTTGTACGACACGCCGTCGATCTCTAACTCGTCATATTTCTCGTTCATGGCCTCTCGGGATTAAAAGGGTGGGATACCGTGTTTCTTCGCCGGCGTCATCACCGTCTTGTTGCTCGACACCTCGATGGCGTGGATCAGGATCTTGCGCGTCTCCTCCGGCTCGATCACCGAGTCGATGTACCCCTTCGAGGCCGCCACGTAAGGGTTGGCGAACTTCTCGCGGTACTCGGCCACCTTGGCCTTGCGCGTCTCCTCCGGGTTCTCGGCGGAGAGGATCTCCTTGCGGAAGATGATGTTGGCGGCCCCCTCCGGCCCCATGACGGCGATCTCGGCCGTCGGCCACGCGAACATGAAATCGGCCTTCAGGTGGCGCGAGTTCATGGCGATGTACCCCCCCCCGTACGCCTTGCGCAGGATGACGGTGATCTTCGGCACCGTCGCCTCGCTGTAGGCGTACAGCACCTTGGCCCCGTGCCGGATCACGCCCGCGTACTCCTGCTCGGCGCCCGGCAGGTAGCCCGGCATGTCCTCGAGCGTGACCAGCGGGATGTTAAAGGCGTCGCAGAAGCGGATGAAGCGCCCCGCCTTGTCCGACGAGTCGCAGTCCAGCACGCCCGCCATCACGCGGGGCTGGTTCGCCACGAACCCGATCGTCTCCCCGTGGATGCGCCCGAAGCCCACCACGATGTTCGGCGCGAAGGCCTGCTGCACCTCCAGGAAATCGGAGTCGTCGGCCACCGCCCGGATGACGTCCCTCACGTCGTAGGGCTGTGTGGGATCCGCCGGCACGATCTTCTCTATATTATACTCCGCCCTCGGGTTCCTCGGCGGGAAGGGCCGCGCCTTCACGCGGTTGCTCCACGGGAGGAACGTCAGCAGCTTCTTGATCTGCTCGAAGCACTCCTGCTCCGTGAGGGCGAAGAAGTGCGCGTTGCCGCTGATCTCGCTGTGCACGCGGGCGCCGCCCAGCTCCTCCATCGAGATCTCCTCGCCCAGCACCGTCTTCACCACCTCCGGCCCGGTGATGAACATCTTCGAGATGTTGTCCACCACGAACACGAAGTCCGTCAGCGCCGGCGAGTAAACCGCCCCCCCCGCGCACGGCCCCAGGATCACGGACAGTTGCGGGATCACGCCCGACGCCTGCGTGTTGCGAAAGAAGATGTCGCCGTACCCCGCGAGGGAATCGACCCCCTCCTGGATCCGCGCCCCTCCGGAGTCGTTGATCCCGATCAGGGGCACGTGCATCTTCAGCGCGTGATCCATGATCTTGCTGATCTTCCGCGCGTGCATCAGCCCCAGCGACCCGCCGGCCACCGTGAAATCCTGCGCGTAGATGCACACCGGCTCCCCGTAGATGGTGCCCGTGCCGATGATCACGCCGTCGCCGTGAAACACCTTTTTGTCCATGTCGAAATCTTTGGCTTGATGCTCGACGAACATGTCATACTCGTGGAAAGAATTTTTGTCCAGGATCGCCTCGATCCGCTCGCGGGCCGTCAGCTTGCCCATCGCCGCCTGCTTCTTGATGGCCTCCTCGCCGCCGCCTTGCAGGGCGATCTCTTTCCTCTTTCTCAGGTCAAGAACATTTCTTTTAAGAGACATACGTTACGTTTTTGGGTTAATAATCACGCGACCTCCCTCGCTTTTCGAGGATCGCGTCGACGGTGACAAAGGTACGAAAAAATATCGTGTTGCCGTTATCGCCATTTTTAATTACATTCGCGGGACGGCCGGCGGCCGGCGAACGGGTTAAGCTTCAACGACTCGAGCGCCCCCCGCCCGCGCCGCGGGACTATTCACCATTTAACGAGACGGGTCATGAACAGACGACAATTGCACGCGCGCTTCGAGCGGGACGACGCGAGCCTCCTGGACGCCCTCGCCGGGGGCAGCGGCGAGGCCGTGTCCTTCCTCTTCGACGCCCACGCCCGCCCCCTGCACGCCTACTGCCTGGCCATCACGCGCGACGGGGCCATGGCCGAGGACGCCGTCCAGGAGGCCTTCGTCCGCCTGTGGGAGCGCCGCGAGGGGTTCACCGACCTCCTCTCCGCGCGCGCCTTCCTCTACCGCGTGGGGCGCAACCTCTCCCTCGACATGCTAAAGCACGAGAACGTGCGCCAGAAACACGAGCTGGCCCTCGGCCGCGAGCTGAACGAGGACTTCCTCGACGAAAAACTCGTGGAAGAAGAATTACTGTCCCATCTCTACCGGGCGATCGAGCTGCTACCCGCTGGCTGCGTCCAGGTCTTCAAGCTCTCGCTCGCCGGCGCCGGCAACCAGGAGATCGCCGACCGCCTCTCCATCTCCATCCACACCGTCAAAACGCAGAAACAACGCGCCCTCCACGCCTTGAAAGAACGATTCAACACAAAGTAGGCATAGCCGTCAGATTAAGGGCTGAAGGCCCGTCAAGCAATAGCGTGGGGCAACGCCCCACGAACCGGATCATACCGTTCACCAAGCCCCTTCAGGGCGTAAGCCAATGGCTCGCGGGCTTTCAGCCTGCCTGTGATTAATCGGGTACCCGTTCGTGGGGCGATTGCCTCACGCTATTGCTTGGCGGGCCTTCAGCCCTTAACTTGATGACATTGGGCAGAGTCTACGCCGAGCGGAAACTATTTTTGCTTAACTTGCCGCCACCGGCCTAAAACCCGCACCGAGTGGCCTCCTTAAACTGACGGCACCGGGCGTCGCCCGGTGCCTCGTAATTTGTCATTCGTAATTATTTTAACCACCGGTCTAACCACGCGGCGAAGGTGCGTTGCCAGAGGATACCGTTCTGGCAACTAAGTACCCAGTGGCTCTCCTCCGGGAAGTAGAGGTACTGGGCGGGGACGCCGCGCATGCGGGCGGTGTTGAAGGCCGCCATGCCCTGCGAGGCGTCGATGCGGAAGTCCTTTTGGCCGTGGATGACGAGGATCGGCGTGTCCCAGTTGCCCGCGAAGCGGTGCGGGGAGTTCTCGAACGAGCGGCGGGCCACCTTGTTCTCCTTGTCCCAGGGGGCGCCGCCCAGGTCCCAGTCGGCGAACCACATCTCCTCGGTGGTCGCGTACTGCAT
>JAISAV010000192.1 GCA_031266545.1 Odoribacteraceae bacterium
CCTCAAATGTCGAAGGCGCGGCAGAGGCTCACCGGCAGCCGCTTCCTCGCCCTCTACCGCGAGATACTCGCCCCCGGCGGCGCGATCCACCTGAAGACGGACAGCCCCTTCCTCTACCACTACACCCGCTCCCTGGTCGCGGCCAACGGGCTGCCTCTCGCCGAGGAGATCGACGACCTGCACGCCACGCGCCGCGACGACGTCCTGCAACGCGTCAAGACCTTCTACGAGCGACAGTGGATCGCCCGCGGGAAGAGCGTCAAGTACCTCCGCTTCTCCCTCGACGCCCCCGGCGACCTCGTCGAGCCACCGATCGAGCCGCCGCGGGACGACTACCACAGCGAGGCGCGCTACATGACGCCGCCCCCCGCCGCCCCCCGCCGCCGCGTCCTCGTGGCCATGAGCGGGGGCGTCGACAGCACCGTTGCCGCCATGCTGCTAAAGGAACGGGGCTACGAGCTGCACGGCGTCACGTACCGCGTCCACGACCAGGTATCCCGCGCCTGCATGGAAAAAGAATCGGGTTGTTGCAGCGTCAACGCCATCTTCGAGGCCCGTCGCGCGGCCGAGCGGCTCGGCTTCGAGCACCAGATCCTCGACGCGCGCGACTTCTTCCGCGACACCGTGATCCGGGGGTTCGTCGACGCCTACCTCCGCGGGCGCACGCCCAACCCCTGCGTCGCATGCAACGCCCTCGTCAAGTGGGGCAAGCTGCTGGAGCTGGCCGACGAGAAGCGCTGCGAGTACATCGCCACCGGCCACTACGCCCGCGTCGCCAGCGAGGCGGGTCGCCACTTCCTCCGCACCGGGATCGACGCGACGAAAGACCAGACCTACTTCCTCTGGCCCCTCACCCGCGACAACCTCGCCCGCACCCTCTTCCCGCTGGGCGAGCTGACCAAGCCCGCCGTCCGCGAGATCGCCCGCGACAGGGGTTTCGAGCAACTCTCCCGCAAGCGCGAGAGCCAGGAAATCTGCTTTATCCCCGGCGACGACTACCGCGCCTTCCTCGACGAGCACGTCGAGGATTTCGCCGCTCGCTACGGCCCGGGCTGGTTCGTCGACGCCGACGGCCGCCGCCTCGGCCGCCATCAAGGATTCCCCCGCTACACCATCGGCCAGCGCAAGCGCTTGGGCATCGCCCTCGGCCAGCCCGCCTTCGTGACGGCCATCGACCCCGCGCGCAATGAGGTGGTGCTCGGCCCGCGGGAGGCGCTCCTGGGCCGCGAGTGCCGCGTGACCTCCCTCAACCTCGCCAAACGCGACGCCATCCCCGACGGCCACGAGGTCACCGCCAAGATCCGCTACCGCAACCCCGGCGCGCCCGCCACGCTCCACCCCGACGGCGACGCCCTCCTCGTCCGCTTCCGCGACGGCATGGACGCCATCACCCCCGGCCAGAGCGCCGTCTTCTACGAGGGCGACGACGTGCTCGGCGGCGGGATCATCGAGTGAACCGCCTGGCGAGAAAGGGATTGTTCCCCCCCGGTCGCGGGTCACCCGGCTATTACCGTGATGACATCGCTCCACGGGCCTTCCTGCAGGCGGGGGTTCATCCACGCGGCGACCAGCTCGACACGTTTCCCCTCGTCCTCGCGCTCGAAGTGCAGCGTGATGCGCAAGCGGGTGGAAACCTCGACGTTATAACGGGTCTCCCCCTCGAAACGCCAGCGGAGCTTGAAGCCGTGATAGGGTTTCCTCGACGTCACGCCGCCGGTAGGGTGCCCGTGCTCGAGGCGGGTGACGTGAATCGTCATCTCGTCGTGCCGACGCGTCACGATCAGCAGGGGAGCCTCCACGGGAGGCGGTAGCGGCTCGCGTGCCTTGCGGACGCGGGGGCGCAAGCCCATGATATCAATATCGGCGTCCGACACCGAGGGAGTACCTTCAAGCCAATCAATCAACTGCCCGAGGAAATGTTTCAATTCCCCGAAAGCGATTTTCTTGTTCGTTGACGTAACGTGATTGCGCGTCGCGAGAACGGAGTTCGCCGCATGCGCCCTCTCGGCAGCGGTCAACAATTTACTGAATGCAAACATACGCGAGGGATCAATACCCCACGCGTTGGCATGGCTGGCGCACTGGCCGTGGACGCTCCGTGCGCGTGTCAGGAACACCTCGTCCGGCTGGTTGAGAAAACTTTTTTTTGGCATGCAAGTCAAGTTCAAACGTTAATAATTATGTCGCTCCCATAGTAGTCATTTCGACGAGCGAATATAACGCGAATTTTTCAAAAACAATGCTTTTCGCTCGACAATTCGTATTTTTTTCAGGATAAAAGTCACGTGACTTTAAATAGAAGTTATACGATTTCAAATAAAAGCCATATGATTTTGAATAAAAATTATCTGACTTTCAATAGAAGTCATGTGATTTCGAATAAAAGTTACGTGATTTCAAATGAAAGTCATGCGATTTTAAATAAAAGTTATGTGATCTTGAATAAAAGTCATGTGATTTCAAATAAAACTCATACAACTTTAAATAGAAGTCATGTGACTTTATCAATCAGATCCATCCATTTGAATACCAAAGGCCCGCTATAGTGGTTAGTGATAAGGGGTGAAAGCCACGCGTAAGCGCCAACAAACCCCTGTACCTGTTATCGGCTGTGATTAGGATAAGGGATGAAAGTTCGGAATGACCCAGTCCAATGTGATGCGTTGGGAATAGTGCGCCTCCTAACTCTACGTCCTGAATGGGCAGGATATATTGAAGATGAGTATACTGCCTTTTCAGTGCGCAATGCGATATGATGTATTCAGTACCCGAGGCGTTTGCCGTCGGACTGAGTTATGCCGGGCTTTCAGTCCTTGCATTAACTACTATAACGGGTCTTCGGCTCTTAAACTGCCGGGCACGAACTCGCCGATGATCATCCCCAGAAGTAGGAGAGGCAGGCGATGAAGAGTAGGGCGGGGAGCATGTTAATGATGTTAATCTCCTTGATCTTGAGGATCGTGATTCCCAGGCCGATCAGCAGGATGCCGCCGACGGAGGTGAGGTCGTTCATCATGGCCTCGTTCATGAAACGCGTCATGAAGGCCGCAAAGAGGGTCAGCGCCCCCTGGTAGAGCAGCACGGGAATGGAACTGAACAGGATGGCCGACCCGAACGAGGCGGCGAACGCGATGGAGGTGATCCCGTCCATGACGGACTTGGCGAGGAGCAGCGTGGGCGCCTTGCCCGTGCCCTCCTCGATGGCCCCGAGGATGGCCATCGAACCCACGCAGAAGAGCATGGAGGCAGTCACGAAACCTTCCGTGAACTTGCTCGCGGGTTCTCCCTCGTCCCGGGCGCCCTTGCCCCGGAGGCGGTCGGAGAGACGGCGCACGCGCCCGTCCAGGTCGAGCCACTGCCCGGCGGCCGCCCCTGCCGCGACGCTGATCACGACGAGCGCGACGTTGCCGGAACGGAACGTCATCGGGATGGCGACGGCGATGGTGACCAGTCCCATCGCCTGAAAAAGGATGTTCACGATCTCGCGTGACAAGCGGGAACGGATCATCATGCCAACGAGGCTCCCGGCGATGATGGCCCCCGCGTTTACCAGTGTTCCTATCATGTTAGTAAGTGTTTACGCGGGCAAAGGTAGTCATTCTATCGGATTTTTCGCCGGGTGGCGACGCTGGTCAACGTCCCGATGACGGCCCCGACGGCGTCCGCCAGCAGGTCGAGCCACTCGCCGCCGCGCTGGAAATACCTGTCCTGCAACACCTCGATCAGGCCGCCGTACGCGACGCACGCGAGGATGGTGATGACGCAGGCCCACGCCCGGCGAAGTCGCGCCCGAGAGCGAAGCTCGCCGTGCAGCAGGACGCTCATCACGAGGAACATGAAGAAGTGGACGATCTTGTCCGCGTGGGGGATCGCGACCCGCGTGCTTGGAAAACTGCTCGACGGGATGGCGCACAGGGTGAAGATAACGGTCGCCCAGAGGATGACGAGGGCGAGAAAGGCGTTTCGTTTGGTCATGGTGTCATGTTTTGGTGAACTCGTGGATAAGGTATCTTGCGGGGAAATGGGAGGCCACCCCCCCGATGGCGGCGACGGCCAGCGTGATCCACGCGACGTCGTCCCACGCGATCTTCACGGGGTAAGCCTTGACGAGGTAGCTGCCCTCCCCCAGGGAGACGAGGCCGAGGTGTTGCTGTAACAGGCAGAGCGCGATCCCGACGACGAGGCCCGCGGCCATCCCGGCGGCGACGATCAGCATGCCCCCGGCGCGGAAGGTCGAGAGGAGTCTCCCGCCGCTCATGCCCAGCGCCCGGTAGACGGCGATGTCCTCCCGCTTGTCGATGATCAACATGGAGATGGAGGCGATGATGTTGAACGAGGCGATGCCGAGGATGAAGAGCAGGAGCAAGGAGATGACCAGCTTCTCGGAACGCATCATGGCGTAGAAGGCGCCGTTGAGGTCTTCCCTGTCCTCGACCTTGCACGCGGTGACGGCGGCCAGCCGGGCCTTGACGCTCGCCGCCCGGGCGGGGTCGCGGAGCGCGATCTCGATCTTCGAGAAGCGTCCCCCCGCGTCGAAGAGGCGGCGGGCGAGGTCGATGCCCGTGATCACGTACTTGTCGTCGAGTTCCTGCTGGGCGGAAAAGATCGCCGAGGGGTAGACGCGCTCGCTGTTGAGGGCGGCGAGGGACGAGGGGGTGGCGTCGCGGCCGGGGTAATAGAGGGTGACCGGTTGTGCCGTCCCCAGCCTCGCCCGTAGCGCCGAGGCGACGCCGGCGCCGAGGATGGCCGCGGGCCGACCCCCTTCCTCGAGGGCGAAGCGCCCGATGATGATCGTCCCGGAGAGGTTCACGCGCTGGTCGTAGTCCGGCGTCACTCCCTTGACGGTGACGGGCATCATCCGCTCGCCGGACTTGGCCAGGGCGATCTCCTCCACCACGACCCGGTAGTGGAGGATCGCGTCGTCGCCGTCCAGCCGCCCGAGCAGGGCGGTGTCGAGGGGCGCGAGCTTCCCGCGGGCGGGCGAGAGGGTGAGGTCGGGCGTGAAGCTGCTCGTCGCCTCGCCCAGGAGCAGGTCGATGCCGTTGAAGACGGAGAGGATGATGACCAGCGCCGCCGTGCCGATGGCCATCCCGGCGGCGCTGACGAGCGAGATGAGGTTGATGGCACCCCGCTTCTTGGGCGAGAACAGGTAACGCCGCGCGATGAACAGGGGGAGCCTCATCTCATTGCAGGAGCTGGTCGATCTTCTCGATGTAATCCAGGCTATCGTCCACGAAAAACCGCAACTCGGGGATGATGCGCGTCTGCTTGCCGATCTTCCTCCCGAGGAGGAAGCGGATGCTCTTGTTGTTCTCCTCGAGGCCGTGCAGCACCTGCCCGGCCAGCGACGAGGGGAAGATGCTGAGGTAAATCCTGGCGTACGAGAGGTCGGGACTCACCCGCACCGCCGTCACCGAGAGCATGGCGCCCCCGGCGTATTCCTTGCACTCGCGCTGGAACATCTCGCTCAAATCCCTCTGGATTAAGCGCCCCACCTTGTGTTGTCTGATCGAATCCATGTTGAATAAAAATTTCCGCGAAGGTAATGAATTAAACGAGAGTTTTATTATCTTTGCCCCCGCGAAAAGGCATCGAGATGTAGCGCAGTTGGTAGCGCGCCACGTTCGGGACGTGGAGGCCGCTGGTTCAAGTCCAGTCATCTCGACAAGGTTGCCGGGAGGCGAGAGAACGAAACGAGGAGCCTGCTGATCACGGATCGGCAGGCTCCTCTCGTTTCCCGCGACGCGGGCGCCCCCGGGTTCAACGCGAAATTCACGGTATAAATATCGCCCGAAAAGGCGATAAATGCATTTGTTTTCATACTTTCGCGGCTTGAAGTAGGGGATCATGCCGGGTTTCCCCCGGCGGGGATACTCTAGTTGTGAATTAGATCCGAATTAATAATAATTGATAAATGGATAATAAAGTGCAAATAGTTCAGAACGAATATTCTAAATACGGTATAAAATACGAAGTTGTCGAAGTTACTGAAGAGGAGTTCAACAGAGATCCAAAAATCAGAAACTTTAGTGAACTAAGTGATATGGAGAAGGATTATTTTGAATATGAGCAATAGAACTGTAATCTTAGATGTAGCTAATCCTATATCTAAGAAAGCTACAAGATTAATATTAACGGTCGCGGGAGCGCGGCACACGACACTTGAAAATTATGAAATCATTTTTTATCGGGAATAAAGAAATTCGCCTGCCCATCGTTCAAGGCGGCATGGGCGTGGGTATCTCGCTCTCGGGGTTAGCCGCCGCCGTTGCCAACGAGGGCGGGATCGGCGTGATCTCGTGCGCCGGGCTGGGGTTGTTGTACAAGCAAGATCCCGGCAACTACCTGAAGAATTGCATCTGGGGACTTAAAGAGGAGCTGCGCAAGGCGCGGGAGAAGACCAAGGGCATCATCGGGGTGAACATCATGGTGGCCCTGTCGAATTTCGCGGACATGGCGCGCACGGCGATAGCGGAAAAGGCGGACATCATCTTCTCGGGCGCCGGCTTGCCGCTGGACTTGCCGTCGTTCCTCGCCGCCGGCAGCAAGACGCTACTGGTCCCGATCGTCTCCTCGGCGCGCGCGACGAGGATCATCTGCGACAAGTGGCAGGCTCGTTACGACTACCTCCCCGACGCGATCGTCGTGGAGGGGCCGAAAGCGGGCGGGCACCTGGGCTTCAAGAAGGAACAGATCGAGGACGAGGGCCACTCGCTGGAGCGCCTGATCCCGGAGGTGGTCGACGCCGTCGCCCGGTACGGGGATAAAAAAACGATCCCGGTGATCGCGGCCGGGGGCATCACGACGGGCGAGGATATCTTGCGCTTTATCCGCCTCGGGGCGACGGGGGTGCAGATGGGCAGCATTTTCGTCCCGACCGACGAGTGCGACGCGTCGCCCGTCTTCAAGCAGGTCTACATCAACTCCTCGCGGGAGGACATGATGATCATCCAAAGCCCCGTCGGCATGCCCGGTCGCGCCTTCGACGGCGAGTTCATCCGCAGCGTGAACGAGGGCCGCGAAAAACCGCGCGCTTGCCCGTATCGCTGCATCAAGACGTGCGACTACACGAAAAGCCCTTACTGCATCATCCGCGCGCTTTACAACGCGGCCAGGGGGAACATGCAAAAGGGATACGCCTTCGCCGGCGCGAACGCGTACCTCGCCGATAAAATCAGCAGCGTCAAGGAAGTGATCGCCAAGCTGAAAGACGAGTTCGAGATCGCCCGGGGGAAGGTGATCCGCACCAACTCGTAGGCGTCGCCTTTGTGCAAGGCGCAACGTTAATCTTTTCAAAACGCGGGTTATTCGCGCTTTCGGCGAATAAAAGTTCGCTCGGGTAGATTTTATTTTATATATTCGCGGGTAATTGATAAAGATGACGCCGTTTAATTCATTCCCAACGCGAACAAAATGATACTCGAATTAAAAATAAAGAACTTTTTATCCTTCAAGGAAGAGGTGACGTTCAGCTTCGAGGCCACGAAAGATAGATTTTTTGAAGATTATCAGGTTGTCGAGGTGGCCCCGGGCACTCGGATTTTAAGGTTAGCCGTCGTGTACGGGGCAAACGCTTCCGGGAAAAGCAACTTGGC
>JAISAV010000220.1 GCA_031266545.1 Odoribacteraceae bacterium
TGCCGGGTAAGACGTTGAGGGAGGCGTTGAAAAACGCGACTTTTATCTTTTCCGAAGACATCGTCACCAACAAGTAAAACCGTGAACGTCCGCGTATAACCCACGCGGACGTTCGTTTACTATAGACGCAAAGTAGATGAGCTGCCCACACAAAGTAGATGACTCACCCACGCAAAGTAGATGTTCCATCCTCGCAAAGTAGATGACTTGCCCACGCAAAGTAGATGATCCACCCTCGCAAAGTCTGCGATCCATCCATGCAAAGTATACGACCTATCCCTAAACGTGACTAAAAATAAACGATTAAAACGTTTTTCTTGTTTATGCGCGGCGATTTGGCACGATTCGCATTTATCTTTGCTTGCAAAGTTAATAGTCGATGATCGACTGCGTCGCATCAGGTAACGGGCATGTTATACCGACCGCACCCGGGAAGGGCAGCATGTTGAAAAGCGGCGTTTCGTGATCATGCCCGGCGCAACGTCATCAAGCGAGGGGGAGCGGTCGCCCCTCCTCGTCGATGCTCACCCGCGCGGAGACCTGCGCGAAGAGGTGGGTGAGGAGCGGCGCATCGTAGCGTGCGAAATCGACGGCCCGCGGGGCGACCACCACGCCGCCCATGTCGATGCAGCCGGGGCTGAAGAGGATTTGCCCGTCGCCCTCGGCGTGGTACTCCGCCGGGCGGTGGCGCGAGCGGGGGGCGATGGCGACGACCCACTCGTCCGGCTCGCGCCACGCGAGGAGGTTATACGCGAGGCCGGCGGCGCGAAGTCCGGCGATCAACCCCTCCACGTGTGCCCGCGCGTCCTCCCGCCCGGCACGGCGCGCGATGATCATGCAGCGCGAGTAGCGCTCGATGACCCCGTCGACGCCCGCGGCGTCTCTCTCGAGGGGCAGCTCGCGGCGCGGGATCAACTGCAGGTGGAGGTGGCCGGGCACCGAGGCGCCGCACCCCGCCCCGTTGAACAGCGCGGTGTAGTCCGGGAATGCGGCGACGAGCGCCAGCAGGTCATCCACGCGTCCCTCGATCTCCTGCGGGACGTGCTCCCGCGTGACCACCGTGAAGTGGCGGCGGAAGACCGGGTAAGGGTTGACGAGCACGTCAAGTGCGGCGTTGAAGCGCAGCCGCCGTTGCTCGCCGGGCATGTTCGCCGGGCAGAGCGGGCAGGGTCGCGAGGCGGCCGTCGCGGGATCGGCCGTGGTGGAGATGACACGCGCGGGGTTATGCTGGACGAGCACCTCGTGGGTATCGAAGCGCACGCTCTTGTACTCGACCCGCTCGAGGGCGGCGTAATTCTCCCGCGCCAGCGGCCACGTTTCGAGTTGCCGCTCGAAGAAGCGCTCGAGCCGTTCCGCGGACGGGGGGACGGCGTCCAGCAGGCGTTGCCGCGCGACGATCTCCACGGTGCGGAGCTTGTCCTTGTAGAAATTATTCGCCAGCACCTGCTCGACGGAAGGGCTGGCGTCCGAGTTGCCCTCCCAGCGGCGGCACAGGTAGAGCGGCTCGAGGAGGCGCCCGACGCGGTAGCGGCGCGAGATGGCGAGGCCGATGGCGTAATCCTCCCCGTAGCTCACGTTGGGGATCTTCACCGCACGCAGGACGGGCGTGTAGAAGGCCCTCGGCGCCCCCAGCCCGTTCACGCGGAGGGCGTTATTCGGCCCGTTGTCGGCACTCCACTCGCGGTGGTCGACCACGCCGGGGGGCAGCTCCTGCAGTTGAAAGTCGACCACGCGGTAGCTCCCCACGACGAGGGCGCAACGCTCCCGGTAGAACGTCTCCACGATCATCGCCAGCGCGTCCTCCCGCGCGTAGAGATCGTCGCTGTCGAGCTGCACGGCGAACTTGCCGCAGGCCGGGTGCATGACGGCGTGCATCCAGCAGCCGCCGATACCGAGGTCGCGGCGCTCGGGGCGCAGGAGCACCACGCGCGGGTCTCGCTCCTGCCACTCGCGGGCGATGCCCGCCGTGCGGTCGGACGAGTGGTTATCCACGACGATGACGTTAAACGAAAACCCGGCCCGCTGGGCGAGCGCCGAGCGGATGGCGTTGGCGATCGTCCCCTCCCGGTCGCGCGCCGGGATGATGACGGAGGCCTCCATGGCGAACGTCTCGACGGGGTCGACGGCCTCGAACGGGGGGTGCAGCAGGGCGCCCGCCCGCTCGAGGTGCATCGTGCAGGCGATTTCCATCTCCCGCTGGATCTCGCGGTTGCGGGGGTCGACGTAGTCGAAGGGTTTCGCGCCGGCGTCGTTCCCCGCCTCCACCGTGTAGAGCGGTTCCGCCACGCGGAAGAAGGCGCCCGCCCGCGACAGCCCCAGCCGCGCAGCGTAGAGGGCAGCGTGGCGGAAGCCGGGAGACACCCCGGCGAGGGCCTCGCGGAACAGGTCGGCGCGCGCGCAGCACGCCGGGCCGAAGTCGAAATCGTCGCGCAGGCTACCGGGCTGGTACTCGAGGGTGGGCTGCACGCGCGTGACGCCGTCGCGCGTGACGCGGTAGTCAGAGTATAGCAGGGCAGCGCCCGTCTCCCCGGCCAACCGCAGGAATCGTTCCGCAGCGTACTCGCCCATGTGCAGGGAAGCGCCCCCGGCGTGGAGGAAGAAGTAGGGGGTCGTCACCGCCTCCACCGCCCGCCGCAGGGCCTCCGTGGAGACGAGCGTCGAGGCGAGACGGACGACGTTCATCCCGCCGCTGCGTGCCTCGCGTGTCATTCCGCGTAACGGTGAATCTGTTGGACGATAGCCCGCGTGCACGCCGGGCAGAAGTCGTCGCCCCGTAGCGTGCGCATCAGGCAGTCGGGGCGCGGGCGGTAGACGCCCTTGAAGGCGTACCCCGCCCCCTCGTAGACGCCCGTCCGGGTGGGCCGCGCGGGGTCAAGGGGGGTGGGCACGGGGGTACCCGCGTCGAGGAGGTCTTGCCATTTCTTCTCGAAGTGGACGAGCGTCGTGAGGTTGGCCTCCCACGGCTCGACGCCCGGGGGGTACATGTCGTTGTAGGCGCCATCCTCCGCGTACTCGTCGCCGAGGCCGGCGAAGAGGTGGCAGAACTCGTGGACGTGTACCTTGGCGGCGAGCAGGTTCCCGGACGTGCCGCAACCGTAGTGGTTGTAGATGGCGCCGCCGCCGTACTTGCCCGTGTTGACGATGACGTAGATGAAGTCGTAGGGGACGTTGGCGGCGAGGTCGCGGAGGGCCTTGTGGTCGTAGGTCATGAGGTAGCGCTCCGTGCCGAGGGTGTAAAAGGAGGTGTTGAGCAGGGTATTCTTCCACGCGCCCTCCCGCGGGACGTCGGCGCCGGACTCCCGCGAGGGGGCCAGCACGGCGCGCACGTTGAAGAGGCCCGCGTGGTCGCTGTAGGGGGCGAAAGCGAAAAGCCCCCGCGTGAAGGCCTCGCAGTCGGTGACGAACTTCTCCATCTCGCCCGCCGCGTAGCCGTCCGGGAGCAGGACGATGTCGACGCGGTGCGTGGGATCTCCCGTCACGTGGATGTCCCGCGTGGGGTAGGCGGCCACGCGTTCCCGCTTGATGAAGGGATCGTTGACGCGGACGACGTGCCGGAATTTCTCGCGGAACTCGCCCCCCGCGTCCCGTGCGAGGATCTCGACGAGGGCGTCGGCGCGGGGGTAGGGCACGCGAACGGTGCCGGGGGCGGCGCGGCGGAGGCTCCTGGCCTCGTCGGTACCCCTCCACTCGCCGAAGAGCGTGCAGAAGCCGCGGGAGTAGAGCAACTCGCCGGTGCGGAGGTCGCGGAGGTGGACGTAGTAGTTGCCACAGAAGGTCGTGTCGACCAGGTCACGCACGGGGCCGCCCCAGTGGGGTTCTTCCCGCGCCTCGTCGAAGAAGATTTCCTCGCCCTCGCGATCCCCGGCGTGCACGAAGTCCAGCCGCAGGGCCTTGTTCTCGAACCGCGCGTCGAAGGCGTCGCGCCCGGTTTGCGCGGCGGCCGGTAGCGTCGCGACGCCGCAGGTGACAAGTAGCGTGATGATGTTTTTCATGTTGTTCTATTCTTTAAAGTATACTCTTTTGACGCGTTGCGAGACGCCCGTGAGCACCTCGTAAGGGATCGTCCCGAGGCGCGCGGCCATCTCGGTGACAGGGATCTGCTTCCCGAAGATCTCGACCTCGTCGCCGACGGCGGCCCCCGTGTCGGTGACGTCGATCATGCAAGAGTCCATGCAAATATTGCCGATGAAGGGGACGCGTTGCCCCCTGACCGCCACCTCCCCGGCGCGGTTGCCGAGGTGACGGTTCAGGCCGTCGGCGTAGCCCACGGGCAGCGTGGCGACGATCGAGTCGCGGGCGGTGATGCTCGCGCGGCTGTACCCGACGGGTTGCCCGGCGGCCACGCGGCGGGTGGCGGCGACGTGTGTCTTGAAGGAGCTGACGGGTTGCAACGGTGCGCCCGCAGCGCTGATGCCGTGAAGCCCGATGCCGAGGCGCACCATGTCGTAGTGGTAGCCGGGGAATCGCTCGATGCCGGCCGAGTTGAGGAGGTGGCGCCAGATAGGGTAGTCGAGACAGGCCTGCACGGCGGCGGTCATCCGCTCGAAGCGGTCGGCCTGCAAGCGCGTGAAGTCGTCGTGCGCGGGGTCGTCGCTCCCGACGAGGTGCGAGAAGAGGGAGCGTGCGAACAAGGCCCGCGGGACGCTGAAGAAGTCGACGAGGGCGGGAATCTCCCCCTCGTCCAGCCCCGAGCGGTTCATGCCGGTGTTGAGCTTGACGTGCGCGGGGAATCGCTTGACGCCGTGCCGGGCGAGCGCCTGCTCGAAGTCGTGGAGGAGGTCCAGCGCGTAGATCTCCGGCTCGAGGTTGAAGGCGATCATGTTGTCGAAGGCCTCCCGCTCCGGGTTCATGACGGCGATGGGGAGGGTGATCCCGGCGGCGCGCAGCTCGATGCCCTCGTCGGCGAAGGCGACCATGAGGTAGTCCACGCGGTGGTACTGGAGCAGGGCGGCGATCTCCCGCGTGCCGCTGCCGTAGGAGAAGGCCTTCACCATGACGGCGAGGCGGGCGGGCGTGAGGGTGCGAAAGTAGTTGAGGTTATAGACCATCGCGTTGATGTCGACCTCGAGGAGGGTGCCGTGCGACTGCTTTTGCAGGAAACCGGCGATGTACTCGAACTGGAAGCGCCGCGCCCCCTTGAGCAGGACGAGTTGCCCGCGGAAGCCTTCCCGCTCCTCGTGGCGCAGGAAGTGGGCCGTGCTCTCGTGGAAGCGCGCGCCGGGGGGGAACGCCTCGCGAAAGCGGCCGATGTTCTCCCCGATGCCGATGAACCGCGTGACGCCCGCCTCGCGGATGGCCTCGCCGGCCTCCCGGTAGAGGTCGGCGGCGGCCCTCCCGCTCTCCTCGAAGTCGGAGAGGATGACGACCCGCTCCTTGCCCGGCTCGCGCGCGGCGAGCGCCTGCAGGGAGTGGCGGAAGGAGGCGGGGTCGGAGTTGTAGAAGTCGTTGACGAGGGTGCAGTCGTTGATCCCCTCCTTGATCTCCATGCGCATGGCGACGGGGACGAGGCGGCGCGTCCGCTCGTCGATCTCCCGCGGGGGAAGGCCGCGCGAGAGCAGGAAGCAGGCGACGTGCATGGCGTTCTCGCGGGAGGCCTCGTCGGCGAAGGGGATAGTGAAGCGGAAGCGCTCGCCGCGGTACTCGGCCTCGATCTCCCGCCCGTCCCCGTCCACTCGCTGGCCGAGCACGCGCACGGCGGCGCACGGCGCCTCGCCCCACGTCAGGCAGGCGGCCCGGGGACAGGCGCGGCGGATCCGGTCGAGCGGCTCGCCTTCCTGTCCGATGATGAGCTTGCAGTGGCGGAAGAGGCGGGCCTTCTCGTCGAGTTTTTCCTGTCGCGAAGCGAAATTTTCCCCGTGCGCGTCGCCGAGGTGGGTGAAGATGCCGACGTCCGGGTCGATCATCTCGCGCAGCCGCTCCATCTCGCCGGGGCGGGAGATGCCGGCCTCGATGACGGCGATGGCGGCGTTCTCCTCGATGCCCAGCAGGGAGAGGGGGACGCCCACCTGCGAGTTGTAGCTCAACGGGCCGCGGTAGAGGCGCCACGCGCCGGGGGCGAGCTGGTAGATCCACTCCTTGACGATGGTCTTGCCGTCGCTACCGGTGATGCCGATGACCTCCGCGGGGGAGTGGCGGCGATGGTGCGCGGCAAGGGCCTGCAACGCCCGGAGCACGTCGTCCGCGAGGATGAAGTTGGCGCCCGCGAGCGCGTCAAATTCCGGTCGCCACTCGCTCACGACGAAGGCGCGCGCGCCGGCCGCGTGCAGTGCCGGGATGTAGTCGTGGCCATCGTGGCGCTCCCCCTTCAGGGCGAAAAAGAGCGTCCGCCCGGCGCGGAGGATCGTGCGGCTGTCGATGCTACATTCCGTGATCTCGACCGGCTCGCCGCTCGTCAGCGTGGCGTTCGTGATGGCGGCTATTTCGGTGATGGTATAGTGCATGGTGGGTGGTTTAAGGGAAAGCGGGCGCGGTCACGGCAGGACGACGCGGTAGTCCTTCTGGAACTTGCCCGCGCTGATGGCGAGCAACTTGTTCTTGAGGAGGCGCTTCTTGAGGGGGGAAAGGTGGTCGATGAAGGTGATCCCCTCGACGTGGTCGTACTCGTGCTGGACGATGCGGGCGCGCATCCCGTCGAGTTCCTCGACGCGGTCGTTCCACTGCTCGTCCTTGTAGGCGATCGTGATCCGGGCGGGGCGCGAGACGTCCTCGTGGATGCCGGGGACGCTGAGGCAACCCTCGTTCATCGTGACCTGTTCGGGCGAGCGGCTCGTGATCCGGGCGTTGATGAACGCGCGCTTGAAACCGGCGCACGCGGGGTCGCGACCGGCAAAGGAACTGCCGTCCACGACGAATACCCGGGCGTTTTTCCCGACCTGCGGGGCGGCCAGCCCGATGCCGTCGGCCTCGTACATGGTCTCCCACATGTCTTGCAGGAATTTCTCGAAGTCCTCGCCCCGGGAGGTGATCTCTCTCGCGACCTCGCGGAGGACGGGGTGTCCGTAAATGTAGACGGGTAAAAGCATGGCTATTGTATTGTTGTATTTCTTATTCGCTCGAGGTAAGACTGGAGGATGATCGTGGCGCTGATGCTGTCGATGATCGCCTTGTCTTGCCGTTTTTTCTTCTTGGCGCCGCCCTCGAGGAGGGCCTTGTGCGCCAGCACGGAGGTGAAGCGCTCGTCGTACAGCTCCACGGGGATGCCGGGGAAGGCGCGGCGGAGCGCGGCGAGGAAGGGCGTGATGTAGATCATGCTCTGGGAGTCGGTGTTGTTCATCTGCTTGGGGTGGCCGACGACGAAGCGGTCGACGGTCTCGCGGGCGGCGTACGCCTTCAGGTAGGCGATGGTCTCCCGCGCCGCGACGGTGGTGACGCCGGTGGCGATGATGCGCGAGGGATCCGTGGTGGCTATCCCGACCCGCTTTCTCCCGTAATCTATGGCGATGATCCTTCCCAAGGCGCTCGCGGTTAGTCGTCGACGATAATAAAAAGATCCTCGTCCGGGCGTTTCATCAGGTATTGCTCGCGCGCGAATTTTTCCAACTTGTCCCGGTCGCCCTGCAACTCGTCGATTTTCCTCTCGTCCTCTTTTATCTTCTCGATGTAGTAGGCTTTCTCGCGTTCCAGCGCGCGCAACTCGGAGCGTAACCCGGCGCGCTTGACGAGGTTGTTCTGGTCTAAAAACGCGATCCACGCCAAGAAGA
>JAISAV010000006.1 GCA_031266545.1 Odoribacteraceae bacterium
GACCGGCAGGTGGCGTGGGTTGACGGGATGGAGTATATCCCGTTCATCAAGTCCGAGCTGGCAAAGATGAAGAATTACGTGCCGAACACGGCGTGGTAAAAATCAAAAAAATACTGACGTATGAAATATAAAGCAAAATACCTGAAGATGGTCGGGATGTTGGTCATCCTGCTGTCCGCGGCGGGCGCGCTCCCGGCGCAGCAGGCGAATGAAGAAGATATCGCCGTGACCGTGAAGGGTGACGACGGCGGTGCGCTACCCGGCGTCTCCATTGTCGTTGGCGAGGGCCAGCGGCGCTTGCAGACCGACGCATCGGGGCAGGCCCGCTTCTTGGCCTCCCCGGGCAGCGTGGTGACGTTCCGCGCGCCGGGATTCGCGACGGTTGCAATGGCCGCGGGGGAGGTAAAAAGCCGCAGGGAGGTGATCCTCGCGTCGATGAAACTGTACGCCTCGGAGGAGGACGACCTACCCCTGCCGTTCGCGACCATCAAGAAACGCTACTCGGTGGGCGGCTCCGTGGTCATCCCCGGCGAGGCGCTGGAGACTTTCAGCTCGAGTGATATTCGCGACGCGCTGACGGGCCTCGCAAGCGGCGTGGAGGTGATCGAAAACAACGGCGCCCCCGGCATGACCGCGCTGGAGCGGATCGGTCGCTGGGGCGCTGGCACGAGGGTCTCCGTGAACGGCCGCAGCCGGACGCTGATCTACATGCTGGACGGCGTGCCCGTGGACGTCGCCGAGACGCCGCTCGACCCGCGGGAGATCGAGTCGGTGACGATCGTGAAGGACGTCGTCGAGAAAACCCTCTATGGCCCCTTTGCCGCCCAGGGCATTGTCTATATCAAGACCCGCACCGGTCGCGCCAACGACCGGACGCTGGAGGTGAACGCCGAGGCGGGCGTCCGCGTCGTCGACCGGATGCCGGAATACGTGAACGGAGTCGATTACGCGCGCCTGAACAACATCGCCCGCGACAACAGCAGCGTGGAGATGCTCTACACGCGGGAGGACATCGAGGCATACGCGAAGAACGACCCTTACGACATGTTCCACCCGAACGTGAATTTCAAGGAGATGCTCCTCAAAAACTCGATGAATTACCAGCGCATCAACGTCTCCTCGGGCGGCGGCAGTGGCGCCCTCGCCTATCATGCCTACCTTGGCTACACGGGAGAGGGGGATATCCTCAAGATCGGCCCCACGGCCAAATATGACCGCGTGAACCTACACTCTAACATCGACATCAAGCTGAACGACTTTATCAAGACCACGCTGGGGATCTTCTCGAGCATCTCCTACCGGAAGTCCCCCAACTACGGCTACGACGCCGACTACACGAGCGAGGACGGGAGTACCAACAGCACGCTCGGCGTCTACGAGGTGCCCGACGTGCTCGGGGACATACGGACGATTCCGGCCATCTCCTTCCCGGTGTACGCCAACAACGACCCCGAGCTGGCCTCCCCGTGGTACGCCGTGAGCCAGCTCTACACGCAGAATCCGGTGGGCAACATGCTGAAAAACGGGAAATACACCGAGAGCACGCGCCGCGGCCTGATCCGCGTGGCGATCGACATGGATCTCTCGTTCCTGCTCAAGGGACTCTCCGCGACGAGTTTCGGCTCGTTCGATGCCACCAATCTCTTGCGTATCGGCACGGCCGAGAACTACGACGCCTACCTGATCACGAAGGGATGGGACGTCGACGGCAACGCCGTCCCGGAGCTGGTCAAGAGCAGCAGCCACACGGTGAGCGATATGGCCAACAAAGTGAAGCTGGCCGACTATCTCTCGCAACGCTTCTTCGGCTCGCAAAAGATCGCCTACCGGAACGCCTTCGGGCAGCACGACATCGACGCGGCCCTGACGGCGTTTATCACCAAGCGAACGCTGAAGTTTATTACCGAACACCGCCGCGAGGTGACGGGCACCTTGTCGGCGCGTTACGCCTATGCCGATCGCTATCTCTTGCAGGCGGCACTCGGCTATTCGGGGACTTACTCGCTGGCGAATAATAACCGCTACGCCTTCTCACCCTCGGTGGGCGCGGGGTGGATCCTCTCCGAGGAGAGTTTCTTGGCGAACGCACGCGGCATTGATTTCCTCAAGATCCGGGCCGAGGTGGGCCTCTTGCATTATGACGGCTCAATGTCGGCCTACCGCGACATTGACAATTTCAGTTGGAACAACACCGGGCAGGCTTTCGGCCCGCACGCGAACAACCAGTGGTTCGGCAGCACGGTGACCGGCGGGACGCTACGCGTGACGCCCAGCCTGATCGGCAACCCCAACCTGCGCCTTGAACGCCGGAAAGAGTTTTCCGCGGGGATCGAGGGATTGGCGTTGAATCGCCGCTTGAGTTTTGAGATCAACTATTACAACGTCCTCGGTGACGGCCCTGTCACGCAGGTCGAGAACGTCATCCCGCTCGTCGTCGGGCTGGGCGACGCCAACCCGTGGATGAATTACAACCAAACGCGCTACTATGGCTTCGAGTTCGCGCTCGGCTTTAAGGATAAGGTCGGCGAGTTCACTTACGCCGTGGACGCAAACGCCGCGACGAACCTGTCCAAGGTGATCCGCAACGACGAGTTGCATTACCCCTTCGCCTACATGTCGCGGAAGGGTCTCCCTGTCAATGCGATCTTCGGGTTGAAGTACGCCGGCAAATTCCAGAGCGACGCCGAGACGCTCCTCGTGCCGCAGCTCTACGACGAAGAGTTGCACGCTGGTGACTTGAAGTACGAGGACATGAACGGCGATGGCGTGATCGATGACAACGACCGTTGCATGATCGGCAATTCCGCTCCGAAATTAGTCTACTCCCTGCGCCTGAACTTGCATTACAAGGGTTTTGACCTGAACGTGATCGGCACGGGGCGGGCCTTCTACGACATCGCCCTGACGAACGACTACTTCTGGAACGGGTGGGGCGACGGCAACTACTCCAAGTTCGTGCTGGACACCCACGACGGGGGCAAGTACCCGAAACTGAGCTACTACAAGGTGACGAACAACTACAAGACCTCCGACTTCTGGCTCGAAAAGGGTGGTTTCTTCAAGTTGCAGAACGTCGAGCTGGGCTACAGCCTGCCGGTGACGCGCTGGAACATGGGCGCAACGCGAGGGATACGCCTCTACGTGAAAGGCTCCAACCTGTTGACCCTTTCCAAGATCAAAGAGGTCGACCCGGAGTCGATCAACTCGGGCGTCACCTCCTACCCGCTCTTCCGTAGCTTTGTTGGCGGCGTCAAATTAACCTTCTAAATCGAATCAACCATGAAAAGATATGTTTTGATACTTTCGCTGTTCCTCCCCCTCGCGTGCGATGATTTCCTCGATCCTTATCCCAGCGCGATCCGCTCGGAGGAATATATCTGGACGAACCAGAGCACCGTGCAGGGGCTGATCGGGCAGTGCTACGACTGGGTTGCCGCAAATTATAACGACAATGAGGGAGCCTACCTCGACGGCGCCGCGGACAACGCCGTCCGCACCTCCTCCACGGATATCATCAATCGCTTCGCCGCGGGGACGATCAGCCCTACCGAGGATCCCTTCCAGACGTACTGGACGCGGGATTACCGGGGCATCTACAACGCGAACATGTTCCTCAAGGACGACCGCGGCTACAACACCCGCTTCCTGATCAACGAACGCCAGAACGACCTGCTGCGCGCCCGACTGAAAGGGGAGGCTTTCGCCTTGCGCGCTTGGTTCCAGTGGGACTTGCTCAAGAAGTTTGGCGGCAGGGGCACCAACGGCGAACTGCTCGGCTTCCCCATCCTAACCGAACCGGTGAACGTGGCCAACATGACGCCGGAGGAGATTAACTCGCAACTCAACTTCAGTCGCGACACCTACGAGGATTGCGTCCGGCGGATCATCGCCGACTGCGACTCGGCCTACAAGTACCTCCCCATCGCCCACCGCGACTTCCTCGTCCCCTCGACGGAGGACCGCCTCGTGCTCGGCGCACAGAACTGGGGACGCCTCGACGGTATCTCTACCGTGGCCATCAAGGCGCTGGTCTACCTGACGTGGGCCAGCCCCCGCTTCAACGAGACGGGCGACCCCTCGCGCTGGGAACTGGCCGCACGCTTCGCCAAGGAGGTGATCGACTTTAAGATGACGGTGGACAACGTCACGAACGGTTTCACCGTGCGCCGCGCCGTCAACTGGTTTGATCCCAATAATCCTTGCATCATCTTCGCCTCCCGGCCGAAGACTGGGAACGACGACATGGAACGCGCCTTCTACCCCGGCGGTTTCCAGGGGAACGGCGTGCTGGGAGCCACGCAAGAACTGGTCGACGCCTTCGGCATGGCCGACGGTTACCCCATCGGGCAGTCGCCGACCTACCCCTACGACCCGGCGAACCCTTACGAGAACCGTGATGCTCGCTTCTACAGCGTGATCTTCTACAACAACCGCACGATTAACGCCGGTAACCCCACGACCCCTTACATCTTCGAGAACTGGCCGGAGGGGAAGGACGCCGCTGGTAAAAACTCGCGCAACAGCGTCACGAATTATCACATCAAGAAGTTCGTCTACAGCGGCGTCAACTGGTCGAACACCACGATCAGCCGGATGCCTCACGCCAAGTTCCACATCCGCTGGGCAGACCTCGTGCTCGCCTTCGCCGAGGCCGCCAACCAGTACGCCGGGCCGAATACCCCCGTGCACGGCCTGACGGCCAAGGAGGCAATCGGCTACCTGCG
>JAISAV010000124.1 GCA_031266545.1 Odoribacteraceae bacterium
GAGTACCCCTAAAAAAACATGGCAATCGTGGTACTATTATATTTTTTTTCCTACATTTGCCACCAGTTTTACGGGGTATCAACCAAAAAAATGATGTTATGTCGAAATTTAGATTTTTAGCATTAAAGGAACTATCCGGCCGGAAGCCGGTCGAGCGGGGCGCCAATCCCCGCGGGTCTGTAATCTTTGGCGACGCGGTATTCTCGCCGGGGAAGGTGCGTCAATACCTCTCCGCGGAGGCGTTTAAGCGGTTGGAAAACGTGATGACGGGCGGGGCGGTCATCGACCGCGTGCTGGCGGATCAGGTGGCGGCGGCAATGAAGGCGTGGGCGATGGAGCGCGGCGTGACCCACTACACGCACTGGTTTCACCCGCTGAACGGGGCCACGGCGGAGAAGCACGACGCGTTCGTGGACTTGCTGCCCGACGGGCGGGTGATCGAGACGTTTGACGGCCGCCAACTGGTGCAGCAGGAACCGGACGCCTCCAGTTTCCCGAACGGCGGCATCCGCAACACGTTCGAGGCCCGCGGCTACACGGCGTGGGATCCCGCCTCGCCCGCCTTTATTAACAACCGGACGTTGTGCATCCCCACCGTTTTCGTGGCGTACACGGGGGAGGCGCTCGATTACAAGACGCCGTTGCTGAAGGCGCTGGCGGTGCTGGACAGGGCGGCGGTGGACGTGTGCCAGTATTTTGACAAGGAGGTGAAGCGGGTGTGGGCCACGCTGGGGTGGGAGCAGGAGTATTTCCTCGTGGACGAGGCGTTGTACAACGCGCGCCCCGACCTGAAGTTGTGCGGGCGCACGCTGATGGGGCACTCCTCGGCGAAGGATCAACAGTTAGAAGACCAGTACTTCGGCGCCATCCCCGCGCGCGTGACGTCGTTCATGGAGGAGCTGGAGCACGAGTGCCACCTGCTGGGCATCCCGATCAAGACCCGCCACAACGAGGTGGCCCCGAACCAGTTCGAGTGCGCCCCGATCTTCGAGGAGGCGAACCTCGCCGTGGATCATAACCAGTTGCTGATGTCGACCATGAAGAAGGTGGCGCGGCGGCATAACTTCAGGGTGTTGCTCCACGAGAAGCCTTACAAGGGGGTGAACGGGTCGGGGAAGCACAACAACTGGTCGATGATGACGAACACGGGCGTGAACCTGCTGTCGCCGGGGAAGAACCCGAAGTCGAACATGCAATTCCTCGTGTTCCTCGTGTCGACGGTCAAGGCGGTGCACGAGCATTCCGACCTGATCAAGGCGAGCATCGTCTCGCAAGGCAACGAGGCCCGGCTGGGCGGGGACGAGGCGCCGCCCGTGATCATGTCGGTCTTCCTGGGCGCCTACCTGACGGCGATGCTGGACGAGCTGGAGATGAAGGTGAGCGACAAGAAGATGAGCCCGGACGAGAAGACGGAGTTGAAGTTGAACGTGGGCAAGATCCCGGAGATCATGCTGGACAATACCGACCGCAACCGGACGTCGCCGTTCGCGTTCACCGGCAACCGGTTCGAGTTCCGCGCCGTCGGCTCGTCGGCGAACTGCGGCGCCCCGATGATCGTGTTGAACACGGCGGTGGCCGACCAGTTGATCCGCTTCAAGCAGGAGACGGACGCGCTGATCGAGAAGGGGGTGAAGAAGGACGAGGCGATCTTCCAGGTGTTGCGCAAGTATATCATCGAGTCGAAGCCCATCCGCTTCGAGAAGAACGGCTATTCCAGCGAGTGGAAGGAGGAGGCGACCGCCAGGGGCCTCTCCGCGGAGACGAATTGCGTGCCGGCCCTGCGGGCGTACATCTCCGAGAAGTCGGCGGGGTTGCTCGTCGGCAACGGGGTGCTGAGCGAGCGGGAGTTGCACGCCCGCTTCGAGATCAAGAACGAGATCTACCTGAAGAAGTTGCAGATCGAGTCGCGCGTGCTGGGCGACATGGCGCTGAACCACGTCATCCCGACGGCGATCACTTACCAGAACCGCTTGCTGGAAAACGTGACCGGGCTAAAGGCCGTCATGAAAGATTACGAGGCGGTGGCGGAGGTGCAGATCAAGACGATCCACTCGATCTCTTATCATATCCGCGAGATCCAGACGATGGTGGCGGAGATGACCGAGGCGCGCAAGCATGCCAACAATGCTTACCCGGACCTGGTGAGGCGGGCGGAGGTCTACACGACGGAGGTGCGCCCCTACCTCGAGAAGGTGCGCTATCACATCGACAAGCTGGAGTTGCTGGTGGACGACGAGATCTGGCCCCTGCCGAAGTACAGGGAACTGCTCTTCTCGCGGTAATTCTCCCGCGTGGAAAAGAAACCCCGGCAAGACTTGCCGGGGTTTTGTCATGCACTTATCCCGCGGGGTCGGGCGAGGGTCCCTCGTCACCGGCGGGGGACGCTCCCGGTGCGGGCAGCGTCTCCGCGGCCTGCCTGGGGACAAACACCAGCGACAGTTTCCCCTTCCCGTCCCCGATCGTCAACTCGCCGTCGAGCAGCGAGATGCGCTTCGCCTCGGCGAGGAGGCGCTGGAATTGCTGCTCGAAATCCATGCCCCCCGTGCAGAGCATGCGCGTGGTGATCAACGGGGAGAGCGACAGTCTACCGCCGCTTAACTTGTACTTGCCCGTGAAGCGGTTACACCCCGAGAATCCGGAGACCCGGCTGGAATCCGCGAACAGGATCGTCGGGACGCGTTCGGGCAGGGTTACCGTCCCCTTTTCCGTCGTCATCTCTCTCAATTGCCACTCGTTGGCCCTCAGCGCGACCGCGTCGACGGGGGTCTCGCATCCCCACGCCGCCCCGGCGAGCGCGCATGCCATGAACAGTACTCTTGTTTTCATAATCGATTATTTTTTAATGGGTCATTGATAACGTGTTTAGCCCGGCGGGAACGCGATCTCCATCTGCGCGTCGAACAGGCGAAAACTCTTCCGGTGGAAGGGAGAGGGGCCATGTTTCTTCAACTGCTCCCGGTGGAAGCGGGTGGGATAGCCCTTGTTTCGCGCCCACCCGTAGCACGGGAACCCGGCGTGCAGGGTCATCATGTAGTCGTCCCGGTGCGTTTTTGCCAGGATCGAGGCGGCGGCGATCGACATGTATATACCGTCGCCCTTGACGATGCAGTGGTGCTCGATCCCCTTGTAGGGGGTAAAGCGGTTGCCGTCGACGAGGAGGTGCCGCGGCTCCACGGGCAGCATCGCCACCGCCCGCTGCATGGCGGCGATGGAAGCGTTCAGGATGTTGACGCGGTCGATCTCCTCGTGATCGACGCGCGCCACGGCCCACGCGACGGCCTCCCGCTCGATGACGGCCCGCAGCGCGTCCCGGCTCCTCGCGGTGAGTTGCTTGGAATCGTTCAACCCCTCGCCCGGGAAATCGTCCGGCAGGATGACCGCGGCGGCAAAAACCGGCCCGGCGAGGCACCCTCGCCCCGCCTCGTCGCACCCTGCCTCGAGCCTGTCCGGGTAGTATTTTCGCGTCAGCATGATCTCATTCAAGGATAATATCGGGCAAAGATAATCATAAGAATAATATTTTTTTCGCCAAAAAATTGTTTGTTCAAAATATACCCGTATCTTTGCCGCGTAATTGGATTGGTTCCGTTGTAGTTAAGTACTTTCCTTATCATGATGAATGTATCGTTAAGTAGTCTTTATTTCAATCTACAAGTCCAGTTACGGGATTTATTAATTTAAACGTTTATACTTAATGAACATTTACATTTCGAATTTGAGCTATGGCATCAACGATGCCGATTTGAGAGAGTTATTCGCCGGTTACGGCGAGATTATCTCCGCGAAAGTGATCCTTGACCGCGACACCGGTCGCTCGAGGGGTTTCGGCTTCGTGGAACTGACCGACGAGGAGTTGGGACAGAAGGCCATCGATGAGTTGAACGGGGCAGAGTACGACGGGAAGGTTATCAACGTGAACGTGGCCAAGCCGCGTGTAGACAAGCCTGCCGGGGGCAACCGCGGCGGGGGCAACCGTGGCGGGGGCTTCAACCGGGAGCGCCGCGGCGGCTACAACTCCGAGAGGAGGTATTAACGCTTTTTAGGCGTCGAAAAGACAGGGGTAGGGATTCCTACCTCTGTTTTTTTATGTACTTTCGCGTGCCCGACGCGGGCGAAACATAAAATAAAAACAACATGACTGCAAATTGGTTTGAATGTAAGGTTAAATACCTGAAAGTGGGCGACGACGGGAAAGAGAAAAAGGTCTCGGAACTATACCTGCTGGACGCCCTCTCCTACACGGAGGCGGAAGGACGGATCACCGCGGAGCTGTCCGCGATGATACAAGGGGATTACGAGATCGCCGGGCTGAAGCGATCGAGCATCTCCGAGTGGGTGGTATCGAACGACGGGAATGACGACAAGTGGTTCAAGGCCAAGATCTCCATCATAGACGCCGATCATCTCACCGGCAAGGAAAAACGCTCGCACCAGTATTTTTTGGTGGCCGGTGCCACGCTCGAGCGCGCCTTGGCGAACTTGCAAGAGAGCCTCTCCACGTATATCGTCCCTTACGAGATCGCCTCCCTCGCCGACACGGCCTTCGTGGACGTCCTGCCTTACGAGGTGAAGGATGAACAAGCGCCCGCGGCCGAGCCGGGACAAGCGACCCCGGGCGGCGAGTAGCACGCGATTCAATATAGCGGTGCCGCGATCATGTCACATCCACCTCGTGACGGACGGTACCGCCACGCGGCGCATGGGCGTGGACTATCTCGTTGACCGTGGGCTGTCGCCCGACACCGTCAACTCAAGGAATTAATGCCCGCTCTCAGAGAGAGCGTCTCTATTTAGGCAGTAGCCTCAGGCTACTGTGTAACGTGGTGTATCCTTCCTCTCGCCCGCGTCGCGGGCAAATAAAACCTTACCGACGCTGGGTTTTAGGGAAGCCTGCGCTGCAGGCAAGGTTACACGGGCTGCCGGTTACAGTAGCCTCAGGCTACTGCCTATATAGAGATGCACGCGCTGCAGGCAATGTTAATTCCTTAAGTTGATGACATTGGGCTGTCGCCCAACACCGTCAACTTAAGCAAAAACCATTTCCGCTCGGCGGAGGCTGGAGCCCAATGTCATCAAGTTAAGGGATAAATACCCGATAATCAATGCTAATCCAGTCAACAACCCTTATTTTCTTAGGTTCCCTTAGTAGCCTGCCGTGATCCCTATATACACCCCTTATTTATCTTATTTACAAGCGAATGAAATAAGATAAATAAGGGAGGGGAAAGGGGGGAGTATCGGAGGCTACTAAGGGAACCTAAAAGAATAAGGTGTACGATCCGAGGCGTTAATCCTTAACTTGATGACATTGGGCTGGAGCCTACGCCGGGCAAACTCCTTAAATTGACGGCGCCGGGCGATGCCCGGCGCCTCGTAATTCGTCATTCGTAATTCGTAATTGACTCACAGTTTGTCCGTCGCCTTCAGGTAGCGCGTCTCGTTGAGGTGGAGGTTGGCTTGCGCCTCGACGAGGTTTGCGCGCGCTTTCAGGCACAAGGCCCGGGCGGCGAGGTGATCCGAGATCGTCTCGAGGCCGAGTTCGTATTGGTCGCCGCTCACCTTGAGATTCTCCTCCGCCTGGGCGAGGGCGCGGCGCGCGAGGGCGATTTCCGCCCGGCTTTCCTCCACGGCCTGACGGGCGAGCGTCGTCTCCATCGCGAGCATGTCCTTGGCCTCGTCGCGTTGCAGGGAGGCGATCTCGCGTTCAGAGCGGGCCGCACGGATTTTGTTACGTCCCTCGTTCCAGTGGAAGACGGGCACGCTCACCGAGAGAAGGGCTGCGAAGGAGGTCTTGTCGAACAACCGCTTCCCGTTTAATTCGACCCCGTTCAGGTAACCGTACGTGCCTTGCACCCCGATATTGGGCAAGAAGTCGGCCCGCGTCAGTTTTACCTCTTCCTCCTTTAAGTCGATCATCTTGGAGAGCAGCGCGTATTCCGGCCGTTCCTCCGCGGGGGGCGCGGGGAGGAGGGGCACGGGGGAGTCGTCGGGGAAGCGTCCCTCCACCTCGATCTCGCTGTCGACCGGCAGGCCGGTCACGCGGCAGAGGTTCATGTCGGCCAGCCGCCGGCCGTTTCGGGCGCGGAGGAGGGAGAGTTCCGCGTCGTTCAGTTGCACTTGCACCTTAAGGAGGTCATTTCGCCCGCGAAGGCCCAGCTCGCGGGCGTTCTCCACCCGCTCGAGGAACTCGCGGACGCTCTCCCGGTAGGCGAGGGCCAGCGCGACCATCTCCCGCGCCTTCACGCAGAGCCAGAAAGCCTCGTCGCTCCGCACGATCACGTCCGCGCGCGTCAGGCGCTCGTTGCACCCCGCCATCTCTTGCCCGATCTTGGCCATGTTGTAACCCGCGCGCACCTTGCCCCCCATGTACAGGGGTTGCCGCAGCAGCAGGCCGCCCGCGTAGGTGTCCCGGACGCGCAGGTCGAGCGGGATGGCCGGCAGGTAGCCGTCGAGGCGTTGCAGGACGCCCTCCACCCCCGGCGGTAGCGGCGTGCCGGGATTGAGGTCTTGCCAGCCGTTCTGGACAAAGCGCGAGATAAAGTCGCCGCGGATCTCCTCCCGCGCGCGCAGGCCGGTACGCGCGTAAAAGGCCGAAGCGGAGAGGGAGGGGAAGAAGTTCGCCCGGGCGCTCGCGCGCAGGAAGCCGAGCTGGCGCGACTTTTCGCGGGCGATCGCTCCCTCGCGGTTGTTGTCCAGCGCCATCGCGCGGCACGTGTCGAGCGTCAGCGGCCGCTGGGCGGCGGCGCCGAGCGAGCAGAAGAGTAGCGCGAAGAATAACTTTTTCATGACTCGCCCCCTTTCCCGGTCTTGATGCCGAAGAAAATCGCGTACAGGGTCGGGATAAAGAGCAGCGTGACCAGTGTCCCGATCAGCAGCCCGCCCATGATCGTGACCGCCAGCGCGCCGAACAACTCGTCGGGTACCAGCGGGATCATGCCCAGGATCGTGCAGAGCGAGGCCATCATCACGGGCCGGAAGCGGCTGGCCGAGCCGTCGAGCAGCGCCTTCACGGGCGCCGTTCCCGCCGCGATCTGGCGGTCGATCTCGTCCACGAGCACGATGCCGTTCCGCGCCATCATCCCGACGAGTCCCAGCACCCCCACGATCGCGACGAAGCCGAAGGCCTTGCCGGCTATCCACATGCCGAGGATCACCCCCACCAGCAGCAAGGGGATGCAACAGAAGATGATCGCCGGCTTGCGGTAGTCCTTGAACAGGCCGATCAAGATCGCGATCATCAGCAGGATCGCGAGGGGGAGGTAGCGGAAGAGGTACTTCACGGCGCTGTTGCTCGCCGCGTACTCCCCCTCCCACTGCATGGAGTAGCCGGGGGGCAGTTCCAGCGCCTCGACCAGCGGGGCGATGGCCTGCCGCGTCTCCCCGGCGTTGCACCCGAAGGCCGGCTCGCACTGCGCCCGCATGGCCCGCTGGCCGTTGTAGCGCACCACCACCGGGTCTTCCCAGCGGAGGGCGATCCCGTTTGTCGCCTGGCTGAGCGGGACGGCGCGCATGGCCAGTTCCAGCAGGCCCTCGCGCGAGAGGTTGCCCAGCAGCACCTCCTGCACGTCGTCCCGCGAGAGCGTCGCCAGCGGGGGGATCATGCTGAACACGGGCGTGCCCCGGAGCGCGCTCACGGGGTTCCCGTCGCGGTCGACGCTCTTCAGGTAGATGTTCTGCCGGTGTTGCCCCTCGTAAAAGAAGCCCGTCGGGATCCCCCCGGCGGCGGCGAGCAGCGATAGCCCCACGTCCCGCCGCGAGAGGCCCAGCCCGCGGGCCACCGGCTGGTGGTAATCCACCTCCAGCACGGGCGTTTCCGGTTCCCAGTCGCGGCACGCGAGCATCGCCCGCGGCTCGTCGCGCATGATTTGCTCGGCGGCGGCGGTCAATTCCTTGAGCACCGCCGGGTCGGGGCCGTTGAACTGCAGTTCCACCGGGTAGCGCTTGTACATGAGGTTATAGCGCTTCACCCGCGCGTAGGCGCGCGGGTAGTGCTCGATCAGGTACTCCTGGATCTCCCGCAGGTTGGCCACGAGGCTCTTGGGATCCGTGAAATCCACGATCAGCTCCCCGTAGGAGAGCGAGGGCAGCGTGACGCTCCTCACCAGATTGTAGCGTCCCGGGGTCGCGCCCAGCGAGGTCGTGACGTGCGTCACCTCCTCCCGTTGCAGCAGCCACCCCTCGATCTCGCGGATGTCCGCCGCCACGCGCGAGGGGCGCGTGCCGGCAGGCAGGCGGTACTCGATGAAAAACTGGTTGTACACCATGTCCGGGAAAAACTCCCGCGGCAGGAAATGGTAACACGCGCCGCTCGCCGCGACCAGCGCCACGGCCACGCCGGCCGTCACGCCCTTGTGGCGGAGCGTCCACGAGAGCATGCGCCGCAACGCCCGGTAAAACGCGTTGTCGAACGGGTCCTTGCCCACCCCCTTCACCTTCAGGGAACGGGCCGCGTGGACGGGCACGTGCGTGAGCGCCAGCACCCAGCTCGACATCAGCGACACCGCCAGCACGATAAAGAGGTCGCGCACGTACACCCCCGCCATGTCTGGCGACAGCGCGATCGGCAGGAAGGCCAGCACCGCGATCGTCGTCGCGCCCAGCAGCGGCATCGCCGTCCGCCGCCCGATCGTCCGCAACACCTCGTCCTTGGGCGTCCCCCGCTTCAGGTCTACCTGTACGCGGTCGATCACCACGATCGCGTCGTCCACCAGCATGCCCAGCGCCACGATCAGGGCGCCCAGCGACACCCGTTGCAGCGTCCCGTCGAACAGGTTCAGCAGCGTGAACGAGCTGAAGACGATGATGATCAAGTTCGTGCAAATGATCAGCCCGCCGCGCAACCCCATCGTCAGCATCAGCACGAAGATCACGATGAGCACCGCCTCGATCAAGTTCTCGATGAACGCGCCGATCGCCTCGCTCACCCGCTCGGGCTGGAAAAAGACCTTGTGAAAATCGATCCCCGCCGGCACGCGCTCCTCCTGCAGGCGGGAGATCGTCGCCTCCACCTTCCGCCCCAGCCTCGTGATGTCCGTGCCGCTCCGCGCGGCGATGGAGATGCCCAGCGCCACGCGGCCGTCGTGAAACATCCGCGCGCGGGCCGGGTCCTCGTACCCCCGGCGGACGCGGGCGATGTCCTTCAGCCGCAACTGGTCGCTCTCGTGCCCCTGCAGCAGCAGCTCCTTGATGTCCTCCACCGTCTTGTAGCGATCGCTCACCGCCAGTCGCACGCGCAGGTCGCCGCTCTCGTGGTAGCCCGGGTAGATCGTCTCGTTCTGCCCTTTCAGCGTGAGGAGTACCTCCGCGGGATGCACCCCGAGGCGCGCCATCTCCTCCTCCCGCAGCTCGATGTTCACGCACTCCTCCCGCTGCCCGAAGATCTCCACCCGCGAGATGCCCTCGATGTTCTGGATCTCGCGCTTCACCAGCTCCGCGTAGTCCCCCATCTCGCGATCGGGGAAGCCGTCCGAGGTCATCGCGTAGAACATGCCGAACACGTCCCCGAAGTCATCTATCACCACCGGCTCGCCCGCCCCGCCGGGCAGGGCGCCGCGGGCGTCGGTCACCTTGCGGCGCAGGATGTCCCACTGCTGCTCGATCTGCCCGGGGGGCACCACCGTCTCGAGCCTCACCTGTAGGATCGACACGTCGTTCATCGAGTAGCTCTGCACGTCATGGATGTTGCTCATCGAGCGCACGCGTTTTTCCAGCACCTCCGTCACCTCCATCTCCACCTCGTGCGCCGAGGCGCCGGGGTAGAGGGTCACCACCACCGCCTGCCCCACCTTGATCTCCGGGTCCTCCAGCTTGCTCATGCGGTCGAACGCCAGCACGCCGCTGATCACGAGGACGACCAGCAGGAAATTCACCAGCTTGCGATTCTCCAGCGACCAATGACCGATGTCTATCATAACATCCCTCCCACGTTCGTTTCAGAGGGCGACTGCAGCACCTTCACCGCCTCCCCCTCGCGCAGCGAGTGGACGCCAGCGCTCACCACCAGCTCGCCCGCCGCCAGCCCGCCGTCGAGCAACACCCGGCCGCCGGTCAGCATCCCGGAGACCTCCACGCGCCGCGCGCGCACGCTCCCCGACGCCGGGTCGTAGACCCACGCGCGACGCTCCCCCGCGGCCACGAACAGGGCGCTCGCGGGGACGGAGACGCGGGAGACGGCCTCCGGCGCGAACTCGATCCGCACCGTGGCGCTCATCCCCGGCGCGGGCAGGCGAGCGCCGGGGGGCGCCAGCAGGCGGAAGCGCGTCGCGTAGAGGTGGTTCAGGTTCGCCTTCCGGGCGATCCCGAGCAGCGCCAGCGGGTAAAGCCCCTCGCCCAGCGCCTCCACGCGGCACGTGAAACGCGCGAATCGCCCGCGGCGCAAGTATTCCGCGGCGGGGATGTTGATCACCACCTCCGGCGTCCCCTCCCCGACCAGCGATACCACCGGCACGCCGGCGACGATCATCTCCCCGGCCGAGAAGTACACCTTCTGCACGTGGGCGTCGAAGGGCGCCTCCAGCCGCGTGTCGGCCAGGGCGTTCGCGTGCGACGCGAGCTTCGCCTCGACCTGCGTCAGGCCGTGACGCGCCTTGTCGTAGTCGCTGGTCGTGGCGCCCCCGCGGCGGTACAGCTCGATCACCCGCGTGGCGTCGCCCCTCACCTGCTCGCTCTCGGCGGTCGTCGCCGCGAGTTGCAACGCGTAATCCCGGTCGTCGAGGCGCGCCAGCAACTGCCCGCAGCGCACCCGCTCGCCTTCCCGCGCGAGGATGTCCCGGATCTTGCCGCTCACCCGGAAGGCGAGGTTCGCCTCCGTCGAGGCTTGCACCCGGCCGGGGAACGCGATCGTCTCGCTCTCCCCGTGCACGATCACGGTGTCTACCTTGACCGTCTGCACGCGCCGCGGCCGACCCGGCCCGGGCGAACAGCCCAGCAGGAACAACGCCGCGGCGCACGTCCCCATGATTGCTTCTCTTTTCATGCACTACATGTTTTATTCGATTACACACCATCATCACGGGATCGCGCCCGGTCGTCCCCACGCGACCCGCGCGACCCGCGCAAAATAACAAATCCGGCAGGAATAAATCCCGAACAGCCATCGGGAAGGAATCATCACAGGCCGCCACGCTTGCAAAAAGCGTACCATCCTGCTGCGTAATTATGTATTATGAATTATGACTTATGTTGTTGCAACGACAAGCGGGCGTGGATCTCCTGTAATCGTGCTGTAGGGGCGGGGCTTGTCCCTGCCCGCGATCATGTTTTGGCCCGCGTGATTTGCGGGCGGGGCATGCCCCGCCCCTATACGTTGCAACAACGTCATTCGTAATTTGGGCAGGGCAAGCCCTACCCTCGTAATTCGCAATTCGTCATTCGTAATTGATTCTTATTCGCTGGAGAGATACCCGGTATTTCATATTTTATAGGGGCGAATAGCTTTTTTTTCTAAAACCGGAAACCTTTTTTCAGACACTATCGTAAAATGCATTTGTAATAACATGTTTTCTCCACCCGTCAAAAAACGGGTTTTGGATATAGAAGCAAGAACGAACATTGATGGAAGAAAGAACCAAGACATCACATATCTGGCGTTTCCCCGCGGGGAGACGAGCCGACACCCCGTTATACCGGTGTGCCGGTGTTTTCTCTAACCATAGAAAGAAGAACGCTCCTCTCGCTTCCAGCTACGCGGGCAAAGTTATAAAATTACCAGGTATTTCCCTTATCACATACCTTTTATTTACACGTGAATCTAACGAGGCGACCGCGCAGGGTCGCTCGTGCAAAATAGGAAGTCAAAAAAGATGAAACAGATCAAGAAATTATTCCCGCTTGCGGCGCTCGCGCTACTCGCCGGGGCCTGCGTGGTGAACATGGAGGATGGAGAACCGGCCCCCGTTGCGGGTGACGATGGGCGCGTCGTGACACTCGCGCTGGCCGTCCCCGGCCTGCCCGCTTCCCGCGCCGGGCTGGACGACACGGGCGAGAACGCCGTCGAAACCGTCGACGTGCTGCTGTTCAAGGATGATAAATTTTATTACAGGGCGATCGGGAGTAACATCGCCGACGATGGCGGGATAACCAGGAAGAAGTTTAACGTGAGGTTGCCGATGGGGACGTACGGGATCGTCGTGCTGGCCAACGCGCGGGCGGCGCTCTCGGGGATTCCCCCGGCGACGGTCGAGCCGTCGGGCGACCCGCGGGCGACCGTCCTCGACGCGCTCGAGCAGGTCGTGCAGCCAGCCGGTGCACCGTACAAGAAATGGACGGAGGCGTTTAACCGGATCCCGATGTGGGGCTACTACAAGGACGGGACGAACACGACCCTCACGATCAACGAGGGCGTCACCACCCTGCAACCGATCAACCTGACGCGGGCCATCGCCCGCGTGGACATCTCGGTGAAAGACGTGATGGAGGGTGTAAATCATGTTCTTTGGAATAAATTCTCGCTGGAAAGCGTGCACCTATATAATTATAGTCGCGCGGGGAAGCTCGCGCCGAAAGTCTCGACAGGTAGCGGGAACACGGATGGCTATGATGGCAACCAGTGGAAAAACCTCACCATCCCTGCGCCGGAGGGCATCAAGGCCGCGGCGCCGCACTTGCCCGCACACACCGATCTCAAGGTGAAGGGGCCGCTCGAGTACGTGATTGACGACGATCCCGCCCTGCCCCACGTGTACGAGTACAGGCAGGAGATTTATACTTACGAGGCAGACGCGGGCACGCCCGGCGACGTGACGAACACCTGCCTCGTGATTGGCGGCTATTATGATGGTAACCCCGCGCCCACTTATTACCGCGTGAACTTCGTGAACAGCGCGGATGAACCCCTGCCGTTGCTGCGGAATTACAAGTACAACGTGGAGATTCAAGAGGTCAACGGGCACGGCTACCCGACCCCGGGTGACGCCTACGCGAACGAACCGGCCAACATCGTCGTGACGATCGTCCCGTGGAACGAGGGCGGGATGAACGACGTCGATTTTAACGGCCAGCATTACCTCGCCGTCAACAAGAGCGAGCTGGTGTTTTACTCCGGCGGCGACGCCAAGAGCCTCGAGGCGATCACCGACTTCCCCGCGGGCTGGATGGTGGAGAGCCTCCCCCCGTGGTTAAGCGTCATCGCGCCGGTGCCGGACGCGAAGGGAGAGGCGGGCGTGCCGACGACGCTAAAATTGAAGGCGGGCCTTTGGAGCGCCGGGGGGACGCGGGAAAGTTTCTTTTACATCGTGGCGGGCAACCTGAAAAAGAAGATCACCGTCCGCCAACTGGACGAGGAGGAGTTCTCGCTGGAGGTCGAGCCGGCGGAACTGGTGTTCTACAAGACCGTGACGGGGCCAAAGACGGTGACCCTGACCCCCATCCCGGCGGCCGCGCCCTCGTACACGCTCGGCGCCGCGGGTAACATCGCGTGGGAAACCGGGCGCGACCCATCCAATGCCACCCATCAAGCCACCATTCTTGTCGACAACCTCCTCTCGCTCTGGCCCGCGACGAACGACGGGACGACCACCCGCGGCAGCAGCGTGCTGGTCACGCTCCACGGGGCGGGCGGCAAGACCGTGACCCGGGTCGTCGACGTGCGGCAACTCGCGCGCGATCCCGTTTTCATCGCCGCGACCAAGAACCCTTACCCGCCGCTGGCCGGGAATTACACGTTCACCGTCACGTCGGAAGTACCGTGGGCGCTGGCCGCCAGCGGCTCGCCGGCGGCCATGCTGACGCTCCTCGACGGGGGGGCGATGCACGCGGCCAGCCCGAACGCGCCGTACACCTACACGTTCCACCTTGCCGCCTCCCCGGCCACGACCTACTCGACCGCAACGCGCGTGGAGATGATCAACGTCACGTCGACCGACCCGGGCCTCCCCGCCGGCACGACGATCCAGATCGAGCAGGACGCCTCGCCCTACATCGCGATCGTCGACCCGGCGAGCAAGGCGCGCGACTTCGGCACGGGGACAACGCCCGGGGACGTGACCTTCAAGACGAACGCCGGCTGGAAGTTCAGCGGCGACGCCAGTTTCAACGACGTGATCGACGGGGTGATGCTCGGCGCTTCCCCGGTCACGGAAGACGTGGTGCAGGTGGGTTCCTCGTCGCCCGGCGTGGACTACT
>JAISAV010000189.1 GCA_031266545.1 Odoribacteraceae bacterium
TTTGCCCCCGTATTCCCCACATCTGAATATCGCGGAAACACTCTGGAGAATATTGAAGGGGAAATGGATCAGGCCACTGGACTACGTGAGTACAGGCTCTCTTTTCTACACCACCAACAGGGCCTTGGCCGCGGTGGGAAAAGGACTGTTCATTAACTACTCTCATATTGCCGCTTAATTTTGATCACTTACTTAAGATAATCCGGTGCTCCGTCACATTTTTAATATTTATTCGTCGGTCGATTCCTGTACATTATCGAGTGGTGAAAAAATACGTGACTGATTATTCGTTTGCCATAAGAATTATATACATTCGCGACGAGAGCTATTAAGAAGTAGACGAAACGCAAATAACTTTGGTATTTAATTAAAACTAACAAATCGTGAAGAAGACTGTTTTACTAATCATCCTCTTGCTCGCAGCCTATTGGATACAGGCACAAATTGCCGTTACCTTCAACGGACTAAGAAATGCGAACGATATTACCAGTAGCGAAATCATCATCAAGTGCCCCGGGATTACAAAGGAAAAACTACTTGACGCGTACAAGGAATCTGCCAAAGCATATGCGGAAAGATCGCGCAATATGTCATTTCTTGACGGGGAAAATGGAATAGTAATCAGGTTTTCAGGAGTAGGACGCTTTGGAACGGGAATGGTAAAAACAGGTAACGCCACATTCTCCCTACTATTCACGTTCGAGGATGAAGTCGTGGTAGTCGAGGGGCGCGATTTAAAATTACGCCGGATAGGGCTTGTCAAGGGTGAGGGATCTCGTCAATATATATACACGAGGAAAGGTCGCTTAGGGAGTAAAACGCTCAAGCGGATGGTCGAGAGAGAGGTCAACACGCATCTTAACCAGATTACCGAAACGGCCAACTTATTAATAGCGGTACAAAAAGGAAGGTAGTCACGGGAACGAAAAAAGCGGCAAATCACTGTTGGATTTACCGCCTGTTCAGGAACCCCGAGATAAAATCCATATATTTTGAGCACTTTCCAATGACTTTTTTCTTAACTTGACGGCATTGGAGTGGCGCCTTGCTTCTACAGCGATGTGGCGAAGGCGCTGCGCCGGGTAGCATCCGGGTTGCTTCGCGTTGCGTTCCCAAGTCCCCCGATAAAAATGTTCCCGCGGGGCATTGCGGATTCATTTTCTTTTCCTACCTTCGCGACGTTAAAATTGATGGTGGATGTAGCTCAGTCGGTTAGAGCGTCGGATTGTGGTTCCGAAGGTCGTCGGTTCGAACCCGATCTTCCACCCGGCATAACGAGGAGGGGGCGCGTGAAAACGCGCTCTCTTTTTTTGTAATGCAGTGGATATTTGCTTACATTCGTGCCGTGATTTGGAGATCACGCGAACAATTTCAAACAATTTAATAATCACGACAAATAAATGGCAACAGACAATTTTTTGTGGAGACACGTCGGGCCGCGTCCGGGGGACATCGAGGAGATGCTGGAAGTGGTCGGCGTGCAATCGATCGACGAGTTGATAGACCAGACCATCCCCCGTTCCATCCGGCTGGAAGGGGTGCTTGACCTGCCCGCGCCGCTCACCGAGCAGGAGTTCCTCGAGCGGATGAAGCAGGTGGCTTCCCGAAACAAGTTGTACCGCACCTTTATCGGGCAGGGGTATTACGACACGATCACCCCCGCCGTGATCACGCGCAACGTGCTGGAGAACCCGGCGTGGTACACGTCCTACACCCCGTATCAGGCGGAGGTCTCGCAGGGACGCCTGGAAGCGTTGTTGAACTTCCAGACGGTGATCGTGGAGCTGACGGGCATGGAACTTTCCAACTGCTCGCTGCTGGACGAGGGCACCGCCGCCGCCGAGGCAATGATGATGCTCCACGGCTTGCGGGGCAAGGAGATGAAGAAGGCCGGGGCCAACAAGTTTTTCGTGGACGAGGCGCTCTTCGTGCAGACGAAAGAGGTGCTGATCACGCGGGCGGCACCGCGCGGCGTCGAACTGGTATTCGGGGATTACGCCGCCTTCGAGTTCACGCCGGACGTCTTCGGCGCGATCGTCCAGTACCCCGCCGCCGACGGGGAAATTCGCGACTACCGGGCCTTCGCCGAGCGGGCGCACGCGAACGGCTCGTTGCTGGCGGTGGCCGCCGACCTGCTCTCCCTCGCCCTGCTGACGCCTCCCGGCGAGTGGGGCGCGGACGTGGTGGTCGGCAGCGCGCAGCGCTTCGGCCTCCCGATGAATTACGGCGGGCCGCACGCGGGCTACATCGCCACGCGGGAGGAGTACAAGCGGAACATCGTGGGCCGGATCATCGGCGTCACGGTGGACGCGGCGGGTGGCCCGGCCCTGCGACTGGCCCTGCAAAGTCGCGAACAGCACATCAAGCGCGAGAAGGCCGCCTCCAACATCTGCACGGCCAAGGCGCTGAACGCCACGATGGCCGGCTTCTACGCCGCCTACCACGGCATGGAGGGGCTGCAACGGATCGCGCGCCACGCGCACGCCGCGGCGGTGACGCTGGCGGAAGAGATCGCGAGATACGGCTACGTCCCGCGGCACGCCCTCTTTTTCGACACGCTCCGCTTCGGCCTGCCGACGGGCGTGACGGTCGACGACGTCCGGGCCGCCGCGCTGGCGCGGGAGATTAACCTCTTCTACGCGCCCGGCGAGGTGGGCCTCTCGACCGACGAGAAGATCAACGCCGCGGAGATCAACGCGATCGTGGAGATCTTCGCCACCGCCGCCGGGAAGACGGCCGCGCCGGTGGAGTTCCTCGACGACCGTACCGCGTTAAATCCCGGGATGCTCCGCGACGACGAGTTCCTGCAGCAAGCGGTATTCCGCCTCTACCACTCCGAGACGGCCATGATGCGCTACATGAAGAACCTCGAGCGGCGCGACATCTCGCTGGCCACGTCGATGATCTCGCTCGGCTCGTGCACGATGAAGCTGAACGCCGCCGCGGAGATGCTGCCGCTCTCGTGGCCGGAACTCGGGGGCATGCACCCCTTCGTGCCGGTGGAACAGGCGGCGGGCTACCAGCAGATGATCCGGGAGACGGAGGAGATGCTGTGCCGCGTGACCGGTTTCGCCGCGTGCAGCCTGATGCCCAACTCGGGGGCCGCCGGGGAGTACGCCGCACTGATGGTGATCCGCCAATATCACATCGCGCGCGGCGAGGGCCACCGCAACGTGATCCTGATCCCGGCCTCCGCTCACGGGACGAATCCCGCCACGAGCACGATGGCCGGGTTTGACATCCGCGTGATCGCCTCCGACGCGGGGGGGAACATCGACGTGGAGGACTTCCGCGTGCGGGCCACCGAGCATCGCGAGCGGTTGGCCGGGGCGATGATCACCTACCCCTCCACGCACGGCATTTTCGAGGAGTCGATCCGCGAGTTGTGCAACATCGTGCACGAGCACGGCGGACAGGTCTTCATGGACGGCGCCAACATGAACGGGCAGTGCGGCCTGACCAGCCCCGGCTTCATCGGCGCCGACGCCTGCCACCTGAACCTGCACAAGACGTTCGGCATGCCCCACGGGGGCGGTGGGCCGGGCGTTGGCCCGATTTGCGTGGCGCCTCACCTCGTGCCGTTCCTGCCCACCCACGCGGTGGTGCCGCGCGCCGGTGGCGAGCGGGGGATTCACGCCGTCGCGTCGGCCCCTCACGGGTCGGTGGGGATGTTGCCCGTGACGTACGGCTACCTGCTGATGCTCGGCGCGGAGGGGGTGAAACGCGTGACGGAGATGGCCATCCTGAACGCCAATTACCTCGCCTCGTCGTTCAAGAAGCTGGGCTTCTCGATCCTCTACGCGGGCCGACAGGGGCGCGTGGGGCACGAGATGATCTGGGACTGCCACTCCTTTAATAAAGAGTACGGGATCACCGAGCTGGACATCGCCAAGCGGTTGATGGACTTCGGCTTTCACGCCCCGACGCTCTCGTTCCCGGTGCACGGCACGCTGATGGTCGAGCCCACGGAGAGCGAGCCGAAGGAGGAGCTGGATCGCTTCATCGAGGCCCTGGCGACGATCCGCGAGGAGATCATGGAGGTCGGTAGCGGCGCCGCCGACAAGCTCGATAACGTGCTGAAGAACGCGCCGCATACCCACGAGATGCTCACGGCCGACGAGTGGGATCATCCCTACCCGCGCTCGAAGGCGGCTTACCCGCTGGCGTGGGTGGCCGAAAACAAGTTCTGGCCGCACGTGCGACGCGTCGACGACGGTTACGGCGATCGCAACCTTCTCTGCACGCGTGACTAAAAAGAAGCGAGGTGGCCGGTCTGGCCACCTCGCTTCTCGTTTTATTTCGCTTTCTCTATCTCCACGGCGTAGACGTGCGTCTCGCCGAACAGGTTCGAGCGGAAGATCACCCATTTCTGATCGGGAGAGAAGTGCACGTTAGGTTCCAGCTTGTAGTCGTGGTCCCGCATGTTCACGAGGCGTTCCGAGACGAAGCGGTTGCCGTCGGGGCGGAAGAGGTATATCCACTTCCCGTCCGGCGCCTTGGCCACCGAACCTTCGTGACCGCCGTCGCCGCAGAAGAGCGTCTGGTCGGGCGAGATGTTGTAGTGCACTGACCACTCGTCGCGCGCCAGCTCGTACTTGATCTCCTCGCCGCTCCGCACGTCGACGCCCGCCACGAAGAAGGTCACCGACCGCGGTTGTTGCAAGTCAAACCAGATACGCCGCCCGTCGGGGGAGAAGAACTCGTGCCCGGCGATCTCCATGTCCATCGTGCGTTGGTGCATCAGCTTGTATTCGCACGTGTTCACGTCGATCGTCCAGATGCGATCCACCTTGTGCCACGGCCCCTCGTGGCAGAACATGAGGAGGGAGGGGTCGGTGGGCGAGAACTGGATATGGTTCGTCCACTCGTTTTCCTCGTGGATCACCTTCATCTCTCCCGTCCGGGTGTTGAGCGTGAAGAGGTAGTGCTTGATGTGCGCGTCGTAGATCCGGTTGAAATACTGGTTTTTTTCGGGGTATTGCGCGAGGATCTCTTGCGCCTTCTTCTCCTCGCTGTATTTCCCGGCGAGGAGCGTCCCGTCGGCGTTCACGGTGCTGATGCTGGCCCCCAGTTCGCCCGGGAAGCAGGTGAGGAGGCGCGTTTGCCGCGTGTCGACGTGGGTCGCGAAGATGCTGTCGCCGCGCTGGTAGATCACCTCCCGGTGCACCTTGTCCACGATCTCGCCGCTCGCGCCGCGGGGTCGGTTCGTTAGTTGCACGCTTTCCAGCGTCCGCAGGTTCACGGCGAAGAATTGCCGGCGGCGGTCGGCCGTTCCGGCGTAGATCATCAGGTCATCTTTCCCGTCGAGGGACTTGATGAAGGGGCTGTTGTGGAAATAGAAACTCTTGTTGTCGGTGCCCGATCGGGTCAGGCGGACAACCTTGTGGCCCGTCGCGGCGTCGATCCATTCCAGCGGTACCGTCGAGGTGGGTTGCGCGACGGTTACGCCCGTCCACGCGAGAAAACCCAGCAGGGTCATTAAAAATGTTTTCATGAGTCGTGTTTTTTGATGGTTTGACAATCCCCGTTGACGCTCGCGCGACAACCGGCGCGATGAAGGTAGGCATATCGC
>JAISAV010000207.1 GCA_031266545.1 Odoribacteraceae bacterium
CGGCGGCGTGCCGCGCCGCGTCGCCCGGGTCGACGTACACCACCAGCACCTGCCCCACGCGGATCAGGTTCGTCTCCATGCCGTTCCAGTACTTCAGGTCGGCCAGCCTCACGTTAAACCGCGCGGCGATGACGCCCGCCACGTCCCCGCTTTTCACCGTGTAGGTGACCCGGGTCTTGTTCGCCGGCGCGGCGGGGGCGGGCTGCTTGACGCGCCCCCGCGGGTCGACCACGCGATCCTTGTCGCCGAAGTAATGGTCGCGACGGTGGGCGAAGATGGTGTCCTGCCTGTCGATAAAATCGCCGACGTGCCGGTAGGGCAGGCGCAGGGCGTACGTCCGGCCGAAACCGGCGGGGATCACGTCCGCCCGGTACTGGGGGTTCAGGTCGCGCAGCTCCCCGGTGGAGATGTCCAGCAGGGTGGAGACCTGCTCGAAGTGCAGCGCCCGCGTGAGGGAGATGCTGTCGCAGAGGGGGGGCAACTGGCTGGCCAGCGGGTAAATATCGTGCCTGTCGTGGTAATGAAAGACGTACATGGCCGCGATGAAGGCGGGGACGTAACCGCGCGTCTCGCGCGGCAGGTTGTAGTATATGTCCCAGTAATTCTTCCGGTCGCCGGCGCGGCGGATCGCCTTGTTGACGGTGCCCGGCCCGCTGTTGTAGGCCGCGAGCACGAGGAACCAGTCGCCGTAAATGGCGTGGAGGTCTTTCAAGAAACGGGCGGCGGCGGCCGAGGAGCGTTGCGGGTCGCGGCGCTCGTCGACGAACGAGTTGATCTCGAGGCCGTACTGTTTCCCCGTGGGCAGGATGAACTGCCACAGGCCGGCGGCCCCGGCGGAGGAGCGGGCGCGGGGGTTCAGGGCGCTCTCGATCACGGGCAAGTATTTCAGCTCGTGGGGCAACCCCTCCCGTTCCAGCGCCTCCTCGAAGAGCGGGAAGTAGTACTCGCTCAGCCCCAGCATGACGGCCACCTGCTCGCGGCGCCGTTCCGTGTACAGCTTGATGTAATCCCGCACGATCCCGTTGTACGACAACGGGATGATCGAGTTGATGGAGTCAAGGCGCGACAGGTAAGTCTCGTCGGGCACCGCCGGGAACGTCGCCGGCATGGCCACCGTGTCCGCGTGATAGCGGTTCGCGGCGCCCGTGCCCGCGTGCCACCTCTCGTATAGATCGTCGAGCGCCCGCGCGAAGTCGCCCGGCACCTCGTCCGCCACCCCCGTCGCGAGGAGGGGGAGGTCGACCCGCGTCGTGTCGACCCGCGCGCTAGCCGGCGCGGGAACTCCCCACGCGATCGCGATCGCGATCAAACTCGTTAATAAACACGTTTTTCTCATTCACTAGAATCTTAAGGTTAACGAAATGCCGGCGCTGCCCCCCCCGCGGGGATCGTACCCGGCGGCGGGGAGCACCCGCAGGGAGAGGTCTTCCGAGATCTCGTACTCGTAGAAATGGGCGAAGACGGTCGCGTCCAGTATCTGGATCACGTAAATGCCCCCCATCACGATCAACAACATGTCCCGGTCTCGCTTGAAACCGTTCTTCCTGTCCTTTAATATATCTTGAAAGCGCTGGGGGTTGATGTTCTCGGCCGATCCCCCGGGCTTGAACAGCTTGTCCCACCCGTTGGGGCGCGGGTAGGGCAACGCCGGGTCGGCGGCCTTCGCGTTCATGTACCGCGTGTAGGCCACGAAGGCGTCCCGGTACGTCTTGTAAGAGCGGTTATTCCAGCTAAAGCCGTAAACGGCCGCGGCCGCGCCGCCGTACAGGACCGGCAGCTTCCACCAGTGGTCGTTGTACAACTGGCCCAGCCCCGGCAGGGCCATCGCCATCAGCGTGGCCTTGCGCGGGGAGTGCGACTTCTTCGCCTTGAAGGCGACGGGCGCGACCGCCGTGCCGCCAAACGTCCCCCCCCCCGCGCTCGACGGCACGAGGGTGTCCCGGGGGGAGGCCGCCCCCGGCGCGGGGGAGAGGATGATGATCGCGATAAATATGATGCTCGAAAATACCTTCATGCGTCTCGTGCTAACGACAAGGGTGGAGGCCCCCCGTCAATTGTTCAAGCGATCCAGCAGCCCGACGATGCGTTCCAGCTCGCCGTCGGACTTGAAAGAGATCTCTATCCGCCCGCGCCCCGCGGCGTTGCGCTTCAAGCCCACCCGCGTGTTGAAACAACGGGAGAGGTGGGACTGCAACTCCGCGTAATCGGCCACGGGCCTGGTCTTGACCTCCGGCCCGGGCGCCACCGGCGGGGGCTTGGGGAGGTTCAGCTCCCGCACGATCTCCTCCACCTTGCGCACGGAGAAGTCAAACTTCAGGATCTGCTCGAAGATCATCTGCTGGGTGTCGGGGTCGTCGGTGCCCATCAGCGCCTTGGCGTGCCCCATCGTGATCGCGCGCTCCTTGAGCGCCAGTTGCACCGTGGCCGGGAGGCGCAACAGGCGCAGGTGATTGGCGATCGAGACGCGGTTCTTGCCCACGCGCTCGCTCAAGGCCTCCTGCGTCAGGTCGCACTCGTCGATCAGGCGCTGGTAGCCGAGGGCCTCCTCGATCGGGTTCAGGTTCTCGCGCTGGATGTTCTCGACCAGGGCCATCTCGTGGACGGCGCGCTCCTCCACCTTGCGGATGTACGCGGGGATGGTCGTCAGCCCGGCCATCCGGGCGGCCCGGTAGCGGCGCTCGCCGGCGATGATCTCGTATCGCCCCTCCCCCACCTCCCGCACGGTGATCGGCTGGACGAGGCCGATGGCCTTGATCGAGACGGCCAGCTCGTTCAACGCCTCCTCGTCAAAACTTTTCCTCGGTTGACCGGGGTTGGGGCGGATGGCCTCGAGGGACAACTCTTCCTGCGAGGTGGAGGGCAGCTCCCCCCGCGCCCGGGACTCCATCCCGGCGTCTTCTAACAACGCCCCGAGGCCCCTTCCTAACGCGCTCTTTTTTGCCATGTTTTACGCTTTTACGTTTTTTACTTGTTTTGCCAGCAGCTCGTTGGCGAGGCTCAGGTAGTTCACCGAGCCGCGGCACTCCGCGTCGTAGAGGATCACCGGCTGGCCGAAACTCGGCGCCTCGGCCAGTTTCACGTTCTGCTGTATATAGGTGTCGAACACCATCTTGTCAAAGTGCTTCTTCACCTCCTCCACCACCTGGTTGGAGAGGCGCACCCGCGCGTCGTACATCGTCAGCACGAAGCCCTCGATCTGCAACGCCGTGTTGAGGCGCTTCTGGATGATCTTGATCGTGTTCAGCAGCTTGCCCAGCCCCTCGAGGGCGAAGTACTGGCACTGCACCGGGATGATCACCGAGTCGGCCGCGGCCAGCGAGTTGACCGTGAGCAGTCCCAGCGAGGGCGAGCAGTCGATCAGCACGTAATCGTACCGCTCCCTCACGCCCGACAAGACGCGGGTCAACACGCGCTCTTTCCCCGGGAAGTTCAGCATTTCCAGCTCCGCGCCCACGAGGTCGATGTTCGAGGGCAGGAGGGAGAGGTTATCCAGCCCGGTCTTCAGGATCACCTTTTCCGTCTCCATCCCGTCCACGAGGCACTCATAAAGCGTCCCCTCCAGGCTCTTCAGGTCGTACCCGACGCCCGTGGTGCTATTCCCCTGCGGGTCAGCGTCCACCAGCAGGACTTTCTGCTCGAGGACGGCCAGGCTCGCGGCTAAATTCACGGAGGTGGTCGTCTTGCCGACCCCCCCCTTTTGGTTTGCTATCGCTATGATTTTCGACATACAAGTCACTATTTTTCGTTCATCGTGGTAAAAGTACTACTAAAATACATATCCTGCCGTTTTTTGCCGGATTTTTTAATAACACTTCCCGTGTTTTTACTACCAACCGCCCGCTTCGCGATCTGTTCCAGCGCGTAAAAAGCGCGGCGGGGGTCACCTGCTGCCGACCGCCGCCTCCAGCCGCGCCAGCGCCCCGGCCAGCACGCGCCGGGAGGCGCCCACGTTCATCCGCATGAAACCCTCGCCGCCGGGGCCGAACATCTCCCCGTCGTTCAAGGCCAGCCCGGCCTTCCGCACGAAGAGGTCGACCAGCGCGTCGTGCCCCAGCCCCAGCCCCCGGCAGTCCAGCCACGCGAGGAAAGAGGCCTGCGGCTTCATCACCCGGATGGCGGGGATCCGCTCGCGGAGGTAAGCGTCCACGAAATCCACGTTTCCCTCCACGTAAGCCAGCATCTGTTCCAGCCAGGCGTGCCCGCGGGTGTAAGCCGCCTCCGTCGCGATGGTGGCGAAGATCGTCGGGTCGTTCATCTCGTTGGCCGCGAGCCACGAGTAGAAGCGGCGGCGAAGCCGGTCGTCCGGGACGACGGCAAAGGAACTCACCAGGCCCGCGATGTTAAAACTCTTCGACGGGGCGCCAAACGTGATGCTCACGCGCGCCGCCGCCGCCGACGCCGTCATGAAAGGAGTGTGCCGGTGCCCGTACAGCCCCATGTCGGCGTGTATCTCGTCGGAGATCACCAGCAGGCCCCGTCGCTCGCAGATCCCGGCCAGCGTGGCCAGCGTCTCCCGGTCCCACGCCCGCCCGCCCGGGTTGTGCGGGTTGGCGAGGATCAGGATCTTGCACTTGTCGTCGATCACCCGCGCCAGCTGGTCGAAATCCATCTCGTAGCGGTCGCCCTCCAATCGCAACGGGTTGTAGACCACCTCCCGCCCGTTCCCGCTGGGCACCAGCCGGAAGGGGTGGTACACCGGCGGCTGGATAATCACCTTGTCGCCCGGGTTCGAGAAGAGGTTGACCACCATGCCGATCCCCTTGACGATCCCCGGTATATAGGTGAGCCACTCCGGCCTCACCTCCCACGCATGCCTCTCCTTGAGCCAGTTGATCACCGAGGGCCAGTACCCCGGCGGCTCGCGCGTGTAGCCAAAAACGGGGTGCTCCAGCCGCTTCCGCAGCGCCTCGACGATAAACGGGGGCGTCTCGAAATCCATGTCAGCCACCCACAACGGGATCAGCCCGGCATCCCCGTACCGCTCCACCAGCGCGTCGACCTTCAGGGCATTCGTCCCTCGCCGGTCAACGACCTTGTCAAAATCGTATATCTCTTCTTGCATAACAGTCAAGCGTTAAATTAAACGCCGCGAATGTACGTGAAAATTTTAAATTATACCCGCCACGGCCGTCAATTGACGTCGAAGGTGTCTAAACGATTACCTCCCCGATACGCTGAGAGTTTTAAAATTATGACTATTTTTGCTCGATCACTAACAAATAAAAATTCCATTATGAACATCGAGAAGATTAAAAACTACAATCAAAAAGTACTTGCCGTTGTTGGTACGTTAGGCATAATTCTATTATTGATTTGTATCACCCTGATGATGACAGAATTTCATGCTTTTCGAGGATCCCCATACCCCAATTCTCCTTCCGGGCTAATATCAAACGAGAAGGCTGAAAATCTGAATCAAGAAAATCTCCGGAAACAGATCATTTCGTACGAATCGCCCTGGTTGATCGACACGCTGGAATCAGTTTATATCATTCCTGTTTCGATCACGACATTGAAGAAACCGGAAGAGGTCATGCTAACGGGAAACGTCTCTTCCGAGACATTAACGCTTTTAGATCTTTATCCTGATAAAATGAGCAGGGGGTATGGTCACGAGAGCAGTTATGCCAACTTGATTTTATATTACCCGTTGAAAAATAAAACCATATCCTTATTCAATGAACGTTTAGTGTTGGGCAACGTGCGGGTGCGTTATTTTAACGATGATATTTTACTACTCTTCTACGTGGCAGAAAAAGATACCGACAAAAACGGTCATATTGACATGGAGGACACGAGAAACCTCGGCATCTATTCGCTGAACACGGGCGTCATGAAGAAAATCTCGGACAGCGAAAATTCGGTAAATCACTATCAATTTGTTGAAAACACGAAAGATTTATTGGTGGAGTTTAACTTGAATCGGTACACGGAAAAACAATTTACAGGCAAGCAGATGCCAAGTAAAATCATGAAATACCAGTACGATTTGCGGCAATTAGTCGAGGTTATTCCACAAAAGATAGAGGAGGATATGCAAAAACTGGTAGAAGGAAGATAATTTCCTTTCTACACGCGGGGAGGTCTGCCGCGACATTTGAAGTAGAAAATGGGCAGGAACAGGAGGGAGGTTAACAAAACGCCCGCGGCGTGCAAGGGGAGGGCGTAAGATATCTTTGACGTGCGGTTGTAGATATCCCTGAAGATGACCGGGGCGGGGACGAGGAGTTGCAGGTAGGCGTTGAAGCGCCGGCGGGGATCGTCGATAAAGATAAATTCCCAGTAGAAGGCGATGACGCGGTTCGGAAGGGAGCGCGCGAATTTTCTGCCGGGGGGACGGGTCAACGCGTCGAAGAGGCGGTGTCGTCCCGCGACGAGGGCGGGGATCTTGATCTCGTCCCGCGGGTAGTTGTTCGCGAGACAGCGGGCCACGGCCGTCACGACGCGCCGGAAATGGAAGCGAGCGGCGACGGCGACGAGTTCCGCGACCTCCTCGCGGGTGAAGCGGCGTTGCAGGAGGTAGAGATCCGTCAGCCACTTGTCGTTGGAGAACAGGTGGAAGCAGTAGTGTTGCGCCAGGTAGAGCCACTCGTCCACGGGAGATAGTCGCCACGCGTCGAGATGGTCGCGCCCCGGCTTGATCAACCGGGAGAGGGCGAAGGCGGTGAAATCGCCCGTCGAGAGGCGGTAGAATTTTTTGTTGACGAGGTCAACGTGGACGTCCACGTCGGCGCGACGCGCGTCGGGATGGATCATGTCGAACTTGCGCTTGGAGCGAAGGCGGTCGTCGACGCGGTTTTTGAACGCGTACCCCAGTTCCTCCAGCCGGGCGATCACGGCTTGAAGGTCGCGCGCGGGCACGAGGAGGTCGATATCGCCCACGTCGCGCGCGTAGTCGTCCTTGTAGAGGTCGAGGAGCAGGGAGATTCCCTTGAGCGGGACGACGCGGAGAGCCTCGCCGGGCGACGGGAGCATCTCGCTGAACTGGTTTAGCAGCAAGATGTTTCTGACGGTATTTATATTCCCGGCGTCCATGTCGTCAGGCGCGTTATCTTCCCGTCGCTTAGCTCGTGGATCACGTCGGCTTCCCGGAGCAGCATGATGTCGTGGCTGGCGCATATCACGAGCTTGGTCGCGGAGAGGCGCTTGACGTACTCCACGATCTTTCGCGCGTTTCGCGCGTCCAGATTGCTCGTCGCCTCGTCGAGGAAGAGGACGTCCACGTCCCTCGCGAGGGCGCGCACGATGGCGATTCGTTGCTTCTCGCCGGTCGAGAGGAGGCGGCCGCGCTGCCCGACGCGGGTGTTGAATAGCTCGCGCTCGTTGCTCGCCAAGTGTCCCAGCCCGAGGTCTTCCAGCAGGTCGAGGATGCCCCGGGGGTCGGGCGTCCCGTCGAAGAAGATGTTTTCGGCGAGCGTTCCCTCGAAGATAAAAGGCTCCTGCTCGACGAGTCCGACCCGGGCCGTTAAATGCTCGCCGGACAGGGTGGCGGCGTCTTTCCCGTCGTAAAGGATGGCACCGGCGGACGGGACGCGCAGCCGCGTGCAGAGGTTGATAAAGGTCGTCTTGCCGGCGCCGCTGCGCCCGGTGATCGCGTGTAGTTGCCCGCGCGTGAAGGTGACGCTGGCGTCGTCCAGTATGTTTCGCGCGGGCCGGTCATAAGCGAAGGAGACGTTCCGGAGGGTCAAGGCGCGCACCGGGCCGTCAAGGCGTTCGTTCCCCGGCGGGTCGGTGACGGGGTGCTCGATGATGTCCATGATCCGGCGGGCAGCGCTCTCGGTGCCGGCCAGTTGCATGTACCCGGCGATGATCTTCAACACCTCGCCGCGGATAAAGAGAATGGCCGCCGGGAACAAGACCAGCTCGCCAACGTTGAAGATCTTGCCGGTAAACGCACCCCGGGAGGCCACGATCACGAACAGGAGCGCGAGCGTGATGGTGATCACCTCGACGCTCAACGACTGGATGGCCCCGATCTTGGCCAGCCGCTTGCTCAGCGCGCTGGTCTCCCGCGAGACGCCGGTCACCCGCCTCTCGATGAATTTGACGGCGTTCGAGGTGACAAAAGTCCTGTAGCCGCCAAGCCATTCCGCGAAGTATTGATGCAGGTCGCCCACCCGGTCGTAGGTCGCCCGGTTGAGGCGCTTGACCGTTTTCCTGAAGAACAGCGCCCCGAAAATCACCGTGCCTATCAACAGGAGGCTGACGAACGTGAGCGTCGGCGACACGAACAGCAGCAGCAGGACAAAGGCCGACACGGTCACGGGCGCCTTGATAAAGGAGTTGTAGACCATCGGGATCAATCCCAAGAGCATCTTGGATTCCAAGCTCACGCTCATGATCACCCGGTTGTCCAGGTAATCGACGACGTGGGCGTGCGGGAGGCGGCTGAATTTTTGGACGCACGCGATCTCGATGTTTTTCCTGACGTTGGCCATGGCGTATCCCATGATCACGCCGGAGATCATCTTGATGAATATCCCGCCGATCACCAGCGACAGGAAAAGGGTCAACTCCTCCCGGCCCGGCCCGGCGACGGGCAGGCCCGAATCGAGGTAGTTTTTAACGAACCAGGCGACCGCCGCGGGGATTAGCCCGGAGAGGATGTTTGACAGGACGACCGCGAGGAGCTTGCCGTGCTCGCCGCCCGCCATCTTCCACACGAATTTCAGCGTGCTGATTTCCCGCCTGACGTCTTCTCTTTTTTTCATGATTCGCCCGGCCGGTTAACGGATGTGGTCTTGCTCGCGAAGCGGGGCAACAGGCAGTGCTTGCAGGTGGGGATCTCGCGCCATCGACGGAAAAGGTGGTCCCGCCTGATGGCCCGCGCCCGCGGCGAGTTGTAAATCCGGCTCAGGGGCGTGCTCGTCAAGTTCCCGATGATCAACTTCCCGGAGAAGTCGTAGCTGCACGCGGTCACCTCTCCCGTCCAAAAGACGGACACGCCCCCGTTGATTTGCTCGCAGGGTTTTCTCCTCTTGGAGATGTTGCCCTCCAAGTGGCCCGTGTAAAAATGCTCCGGCCAGGGGAAGCGGGCGCCGAAAGAGACGCGCTTCAACTGCCTGTAGCGAGCGAATAGCCAGTCGCATGAATCGCGCGCGCCGCCCTCTTCGCCCGCGATCATGGTCAACTCGTATTTCCGGCCGTGCTCCGCGAAAATTTTATCGATGGCCGACAGGGAGGCGACGGCTTCCTCGTAACGGGCCGGCTCGCGCAGGCGCTCGTATCGTTCCTTGTCCAGAAGCTCCATCGAGAAGGAGAAACGCACCTTCTTGTAGGCCAAGATTTTTTGCAACAACGTCAAGTCCACGTTGTAACCGTTGGAATAGATGGTGGTCAGGACTTTTCCCAGCCTGTCGATCTGGCTCACGAAGAAATCCAAGTTCTTGTTCAGGAACGGTTCGCCGTGCAGGTAAAGGCAGATTTCCCGCACGGGGAGGTCGATGTTGCGGAGCGCTTGCAGGAAGGTCTCGCGGCTCATCACGCCCCGCGCCCTTCCCCCCGCGGGCGTGTCGCTGCCTTGCGGGCAACAGGAGCATCTCAAGTTGCAGATATTGGACGGCTCGATGATGAGCGAACGGGGCATCTCCTCGCGACGTCCCCGGCGTATTAAACCGTCGATCAACATCCCGCGAAGGAGGCGAAAAAACGAACGTGTATGTCGCGCGACTCTTTTCATGAGACGGTTTTATAGGAGAGGCAGGCGCCCTGGCAGAGTTTCCTGTCAAACAGGAAACAAGCAGCGCACTTGTCCCACAGGGGTTTCGTCAACAAGGGGCGGATCACGGAGGTGCAGAAGCGTTCAACCTCTTCCCATTCCATGCCTGCCCTGAATTTCAGGGACGAGGAGGTCACTCCCAGGCAGGCGTGAAATTCTTTTTGGGCGTTCACGCAAAGGTTGCGCGTGCAGTGGTGCTCGTTCACGGCACACAAGGGGTTGAAATTTCCCGACGCCAGCAGGTAACGACTCGTCTGCTCCCCGAAGATGCACGGGGGGACGGGCTTGGCAAATGACAGGTCGACGCGCCGTTCCCGCGAGGCGTCGATAATTGCTTCTATGACGGGACGGTATCGCTGGAACGAGTCAAGATCCACGTGCTTGTTGTTCGCCCCGGCAGCCGGGAAGGTCAAGGCGATGTTCAACGCCTGAATGGCAGTTTGCTGCATGAATTGAAACCATTTCGCCACCGGGGGATTCGGGTCAGCGATGTTTGTTCTGCACGTCAACGCGATCCCTTCCTCCCGGGCGCGCTCGACGTTGGTGAGCAGGCGGGTCATGAGGCGCGGGTTGTCTAAAGTCTGGTCGGCGACGTGGACGTAAATCTTCTCGATCACGCCCGCGTTGAAATTTTTAAACCCGGTGCAGTCAACGGTGAAATTGGACGCGAAGTAGGTCTTGAAGCCCTGACCGGCAATGGACGAGAGTATCTCGTCGAAACGAGCGTGCGAGGTCGGCTCGCCTCCACACAAGGATACGCGGGCGACTTGGTTGCGGCTCGCCCAGCGCAAGATCTCTTCCAAGTCTGCTAATGACATTTCCGAGGGCTGGATCTCGCCGGAGAAACAGTACGGGCAATGTAAATTGCATTTGCCGGTGATAAAAATCATCAATTGCCGCCCCGCCTCGTTCCTCGCGTCGCCCGGGTCGCGGGGCCGGGGGAAGAGGCGGGATAAATCATCCCTCAAGCCTTCGAAATGGTTGAACAGGTTAGCGGCCAGTTGCCTTCGTCTGACCGCGCGGGTTTCCCGGCGAAGATATGCTTGCAGTTTTTCTAGGAATAAAGCGTGTTCTTCCGCGTATTTCGAGAAATACGCGTACCGCCTCGAGGGCACGAAAACGCCCGCCTCGGCGAAACCACCGGCCAACGAGGGGAAACGGCCGCGGGCATGACGGGTTAATTCTTCGCTCGCGGTGGTCGAAAGTAGGTCAAAAAACAAATGAGCGTGAGCGTCGAACTCGTCAACCAGCGTCTTGGCCGCGATTTGACGAAAATACCAGTCGTCCGACCGGAAAAGTTCCGATATTTGCTCCGCATCGAAAGTCATCGTGAAATCGTGTCGAAAATGGCAGGGTCGAAGTATTTCCTGTCGGCGAACACGAGCGTGTACGCGGGGAAGGAGGAGGCCGCCTCGCAAATGTCCATCCAGCGCTGCCGGTGATACTGTATCTTGATGTTATTGGCCGCGTATACCAGCGACGTGAACGCGTCCGCCCGCGACGCGGGGATGATCGTCGACCGCTGGGTCGCCCCCGTTCGCAGCGGTTTTATGATGTACCCCAGTTTTTCCCTGTAGGCGCGCTTAAAGTGCCACTCCTTGATCATGTCAATGGCATGTTTTTCCGTTTGCCTGTCGTTGAAGATTTTTGCCTTGCACAGAAAAGAATCTACCATGATCTCGCCAGCCTCGTCCTGAGAGATAAAGACCAAATCATCGCCCATGTATTCCCAGCCCGCCCTGCCCAAGATCTCGCTAAGGGTGGTTTTCCCGGAACCCGACTGTCCCATAAACAGGTATGCCCGGCCGTCCCGGGCAAGGCATGACGCGTGGACGCAATATTTCTCATGCATGGACGCGATACTTTGCAGCAGGAAAAACAGGTAATTCGACAGCAACGGGCGGCGAGACTTGGAAAAACAAGCCTTGCTTTCCGACAAGTGGCAGAGGGTTAAGTGCCTTTCCGGCAGGTGCCTGATCAAGATGTCGTCCGCCACCACGATGACGTTCTCTTTTTCGTCCACGTCGTTATACCACTTGATGGAGGTCGTGTTATGGACGTGCCCCTCCCATATCAGGGGCATGTTCGCCGGAAAACTCACCCGCTCCCGCGATGACGTGATGACCACCTCGTGATGTCTGTGGCCATCACGAGGGATCTCATCGCTTTCAAGATGATGCGCGAACACCTCTTTCAGGCATCCAATATCGGACGGATGTCCCGTCCAAAAAGTGATTGGAATGCCCGCGATCACGACGGTCACACCTGTCATCGTCGGGAAGCGTCAATAGTAGTAGTATAGCCTAACTCTATACAGGGTAGTGTAGTAATAAGAGCCGCCGCCACCATAAAGCACGCTCCCCTGCACGGTGTTAATGGCGTCGTGCTTTTTTGTTTGGGGCTTTTCGTACTTGCGATCCGCACCTTGTTTTTCCACATTAGATTCCATAGTCTTAAATTTTTAATGGTTAGTTTTTTAAATCAGGTTCACTATGCTCGGTTATCAACTTTTCGGTCATCCAAAAGTCGATAATCTCGTTGACGTCTTCTTCTATTACCTGGCTTGTCACTTCGGGAAATTGTTCCGCCAGCAGTTGCTCGACCTCCGCGACGCTCTTTCCTTGATCAACGGATTGCCAGATGAGGCTTGAGGTGAAGTTGAAGGTATAATAATTACCGTTGTCCACGTTCACGGCCACCACCTTGTCTTTTAACAATTTCCAACTGATATTGGGGTTGATTGAATAACAGCGTGTTTTCATGATTTATACGTTTTTCGCGTTAAGTAATATTTTCGCCAGGCAGCCCCCGTGGCAAGCATCGGGACGCATTAAATTACAATGGAAACAATGTTCGGTTCGGCCCAGGCGACGGTAAGGCTGCCATTTCGTCTCGAACCAGTTTTTGGCGTCCCCGTAGGTACTAAATTCCGAAAAATGAACGGCATGCTTTGTTGCCAGCGGGAGACAGTATATAATCTCCCCGTCGGGCGTAATATCCATGATCGAACAACAGCCGGAATCGCATGGCGAACCGGCGTCCCAAAGTATGCCCAACTGCTCCTCGGAAAAAACGCACGTGGGAACGCCGCACTCGTATTCAAGCCTTACATGCTCTTTTTCAGCATCCCTCGCGAGTTCCACCACCTTTCCCGCCACCACGTCATATTGCCCATCATTCAAATAAAAGTTAGAGCCGGTAACGGTTGGCAGCACAAAACCAACTTTCACGCACCTGTTCAAATGACATTCCTTGATTAACTCGATCGCCCAGTTATTGTTTTCCTCGTCAGGCATGATATTGAACGTGATTGTCGCCTTCGGCCCCAAAGTTTTCAGGGCGCTCATAATCCTCGTCCTTCGCGCGTCGTCCCACGTGTCGGGCGGGTTGATATTGACCACCCACGCGACAGGCAAGTCCGACAACTTTTCCGCGTATCCTCGCGCTTGATGGGTCGCCAAGTTTGAAAAAATAGTGATGTTAAAATCCCGTGCCAGCAAATATTCAACCATCCCCTCAAAATCCGGGTGCAGCGTAGGCTCGCCCCCCATCAAATGTATGACTTTAGATTCCGGTGTTTTCGACAACCACGTGATGATACCCTCGAAAGTCTCTTGCGACATGTTTTTCTTGGCCATTTTCGGCGCCATGAGGTCGATGCCAAAACAATACGGGCACCTGTAATTACACCAGTTCGTTAACATTAAATTAGGCATAACCGAATGATTTAAAGCTTTTGCAACCTCCTGCACATGCTTGACGTTTGTAATATTTACAATCGTCACATTCCGGGAAAATACCGGCCCGGTGATTAAAATAGGCCTCCATGTTCGCGTCAAATTTTCGAATCAACTCGTTCACATTCTTTGATTCCAACACGTTCTCCTTGTGTAGCTGAAACAACGGGAAACAATTCCACGCCTTCAACCCCGGCCCGATGTCAATGGCAGCACCGCATACAAAAGAGAAACGAACGCCCGAACGTTGTAAGGCGCCCACCTCCGTCGGGGTGAACATGCAGGCCGTGAAACCGCAATCCATCCCCAGTATAACACTCTTCTCGTGAGCCGCGCGCGCGAATCTCACCATAAATTTGCCCAATTTCTTGTAATCTTGCTTGTCGACATACTGATTACCACCCTTGTAAATCGGCAATGCCACGCCCACCCGAACGGAACGAAGCAATTGAAACCGGTCTATCACCTCGAACAGAAACGACGGATCGGCATCAAGATCCAATATCGTGTAAGAGAGCGAGGATACGGCATGGAACTTCGCGAAAAAACCGATCAGGTTTTCATACTGCTCACCGGTATACGAATCTTTCGTGCCGACATTTACCACAAAACTAAGCGGATGCCGCGTAATATCCACGTCGCGGAGAGTTTCGGGTAACGGGTTGGTCGCGCTGGTAAATACCTTTGGCATGATATTTTGTTGCCACAGCAACTCCAAAACTTCACCCAAGTAAGGATACAAAAACGGCTCGCCCCCCAATAACCCGATTTCACGAAACTGTCCCGGAAAATGCGCGAACAGCGCTTTTATATCGCCCACTGTCAGCAATTCATCCACGTTGCCGCCACTCTCTTTCAGCACCTTGCGTGCGAAACAGAAGGGACATCCCCGGTTGCATTTGTGTGTGAGATACAGATTTGCCATTCCCGCCTGTTTTTATTTTGTTATCCAAAAAATGTACCGGTGGCTTTCTCCTATTTTTTCAAGCACAAAAGGGAGCACCCGCCTGTTGGA
>JAISAV010000058.1 GCA_031266545.1 Odoribacteraceae bacterium
GCGGTCAAAAGCCTTGCCCACGTCGCTAGAGCTATACATGGCCTCGTTGTTCTTGATCGAGGCGAGGGCGGCCTTCTTGATCTCCTCGTTGGGCAGGTTCAGGTAGGTCCAGTTGATCCCCTCGACCGTGTTCCGGTAATTTTCGATCTCGTACACCTTATAATAGTCCCGCGTCGGGTCGTTCATGATCATGATATAGTTCTTCGGGTCATAGTTCGCGGGCGTGATCTCCTTGTAAAACTGTCGCGGCGTGTAGTTGGCCAGCTCGCGGATCTCCCCGTTTTTGGTCTTGTAGCGCCACGTGAAGCTCGCGGGCGGTTCGCCGAGGCAGAGGGCGAGCACGCGGTAAACGTCCTTCAGCGTGGAGAGCTTCTCGGACTGGATGGCCGCGGCCTTTTTCTTCCCGCCGACCAGCTCGCGGAGCGCGTACCCGCCCTTGCGCAGGCGTTCGTTCACGAGGGAGAGGAGGCCGGAGGTATTGTCCGAGTGCGCCGTCTCCGGCATGACCGACTGGGGCACCACGCCGTATTTCTCGCCGAGGTTATAGTAGAGGTTCCACACGCCGCCGTCATTCACGGGATTCTCGAAGAAGTGCGTCACCGCGCGATCGCTCATGGGTTGCTTGGCAGTGGCGATGATATTCTCGAGGAACAGGTTGGCCTTCTCGAAAATATCCCAGAAGTAGAGGTAGTTGTGCGAGAAATCGAACTCGTACAAGTCATACTTGGCCATGATGCCGGGGCGCAGCACGTTCATCGACGTGAACATCCAGCAACGTCCCGAACTCTTCTGGTCGGTGATGCCCCTGACCGCCACGCGGTACTTGAAATAGTGGTCGACCTTTCCCTGCTGTTCCCGGTTGAGGGCGTTCTCCCTGATATTCTTGTCGTTGGTCAAGATATTTTGAATGGCCCTCGTGGCGGGATCCTTGACGAAACTCGCCTTGATCTCGGACAACTCTTTCTCCGTGACGCTCTGCGCGGTCAACGAGCCGCCGAGGAGGAGAAGTGCAAAAGTGATGATGTTGGTTTTCATGTCTTGTTATCTTTAAATATGAATTACTTCGTCGTGGGCCGCCGCCGCTGCCTCCATGATGGCCTCGCTGATGGTGGGGTGCGGGTGAACCGTCTTGATAATGTCCCTGGCGGTGAGTTTAAGCCGCTTGGCGAGCACCAGCCCGGCGATCAGCTCGGTCGCGTTCAACCCCACGAGGTGGGCGCCCAGCAGCGTGTCGTCACTGGCATTGAAAATCAACTTGACAAACCCCTCGGTGGCGCCCGCCGCGCTGGCCTTCCCGGAGGCGGAGAGGGGGAACTTGCCGATCTTGACGTCGAATCCCGCCTCGATCGCCTTCGCCTCGCTCAGCCCGACGGAGGCCACCTCCGGGGTGATATACGTGCACCCGGGGATGGCGGAATAATCCACGGGTTCCGCGCCCGCACCCGCGATGTACTCCACGCAACAGATCGCCTCGGCGGAAGCCACGTGGGCCAGCGCCGGGCCGGGAATGATGTCCCCGATGGCATAGACCCCCTCCGCGCTGGTGCGGTAGCGCGCGTCCACCTTCACCCGCCCGTTTTCGACGATCACGCCCGCCTCTTCCAGCCCGAGGTCGTCGATGTTGGGGGTGATCCCCGCGGCCGACAAGACGACGTCGGCTTGTCGCTCCTCGATCTCGCCCTTCTTATTCTTGATAGAGACCTTTAATTGATCGCCATCGCGCGCGGCGCCCTCCACGGAAGACTTCACCAGCACCTCGATGCCGGCCTTCTTGAAGGAGCGGGCGACCTGCCGGGAGACCTCCTCGTCCTCCAACGGCAGGAGGTTGGGCAGGAACTCGACCAGCGTCACGCGCGTTCCCATCGCGTGATAGAAGAAGGCCAGCTCCGAGCCGATGGCCCCCGACCCGACCACGATCATGGATTCGGGGAGGCGATCCAGCGTCAGGGCCTGCCGGTAGCCGATGACGCGTTGCCCGTCCTGCGGGAGGCCGGGCAACTCGCGCGAGCGGGCGCCGGTGGCGAGGATAATATGCCGCGCCGCGAGCAGGGTCTTCTCGCCCGCGGGGGTGGTCACCTCCACTTGCTTACCGGCGGTCAAGCGCCCGCGTCCCTCGACGAGGGTAATCCCGTGTTTCTTGAACAGGAATTGCACGCCCCGGCTCATCTTCCCGGCCACTTCCCGGCTGCGGGCGACGATGGCGTTAAAATCGGGTGCGACGCCGTCCACCTTGACCCCGAACTCCGCGGCGTGCGTCCCGTATTCCAGCACCTGTGCCGATTTCAGCAGGGATTTCGTCGGGATACAGCCCCAGTTGAGGCAGATACCCCCGGGTTCCGCCCGTTCGACGACGGCCGTTTTCAGTCCCAGTTGCGAGGCGCGGATGGCGGCCACGTACCCCCCGGGGCCGCTCCCGATAATGATCATGTCGTAATTTATCATGCTGTCTTTTATTTGATTTTGCCTCGCGAAAGTAGCATTTTTACGGGAATGACGGAAAAACGTCTTCCTATTTTTCGTGCGTTCCGCTCAAAAGCACTATCTTTGTCCCTTTGTTTACCCTCGGGTAAAAGTATAAAAACCAATAATGTTTAAAACGTATGAAAGAACTGAAGATTGTTGTTCTGGCGAAGCAAGTTCCCGATACGAGAAATGTGGGGAAAGATGCGATGAAGTCAGACGGCACCGTGAACAGGGCGGCCTTACCCGCCATTTTTAACCCGGAAGACTTGAACGCGCTCGAGCAGGCGTTGCGCCTGAAGGACGCTTTCGAGGGCGTTTCCGTGCACATCCTGACGATGGGGCCGGGACGCGCTGCGGAGATCATCCGGGAGGCCATGTACCGCGGGGCGGACGGTGGTTACCTGCTTTCGGACAGGGCCTTTGCAGGCTCTGACACGCTGGCCACCTCCTACGCGATCTCTCGCGCGTTAAAGAATTTACAGTATGACTTGATCCTCTGCGGGCGGCAAGCCATCGACGGGGACACCGCGCAGGTGGGCCCGCAGGTGGCGGAAAAACTGGGATTGCCCCAGGTCACTTACGCCGAGGAGATACAGCGGGTCGAGCATGGCGCGATCACCGTCAAGCGCCGCCTGGAAAGGGGCGTGGAGGTGGTGACCTGCCCGCTGCCGGCCGTGGTGACGGTCAACGGGTCGGCGGCGCCCTGTCGCCCGCGTAACGCCCGCCTGGTCATGAGGTACAAGTACGCGAAAGCGCCGCAGGAGGCGCGGGAAGTCACCGGGGAGTATGCGGAGTTGCTGGACCGGCGCCCCTACCTGAAGTTGACGGAATGGAGCGTGAACGACATCCGTTGCGAGGCCGGCGAGCTGGGCCTGAACGGTTCTCCCACCAAGGTGAAGACCATCGAGAACGTGGTCTTTCAGGCGAAAGAGTCGAAGGTGCTCACCGTCGACGACGCCGGGATCGACGAGTTGATGAAGGAACTCATCACGAACCACACGATCGGCTGACCTTCCAAGTACCATGATTAAAAATTAAAGACATGAACAGTGTATTTGTATATTGCGAGATAGAAGAAGGCGTGGTGGCCGACGTGAGCCTCGAGCTATTGACAAAGGGCCGCGCGCTGGCCACCGGGCTGGGCGTCAAGCTGGAGGCCATCGCCCTGGGCAGTAACCTGCGCGGGATCGAGAAGCAACTTTTCCCCTACGGCGCGGACGTCGTCTGGGTCGGGGATGACGCCCGACTGGCGCCCTACACCACGTTGCCGCACGCGAAAATGCTCGTGAAACTCTTCGAGGCGGAGAAACCGCAGGTGGCCCTGATGGGCGCGACCAGCGTGGGCCGCGACCTGGGGCCGCGCGTCTCCTCGGCCTTGCACAGCGGCCTCACGGCGGACTGCACGAGCCTCGAGATCGGCGACTACACGGACGCCAAGAGCAAGCGGGAGTACAAGAACCTCCTCTACCAGATACGCCCGGCTTTCGGCGGCAACATCGTGGCCACGATCGTCAATCCCGACTGTCGTCCCCAGATGGCCACCGTGCGCGAGGGCGTGATGAAAAAAGAGATACTCGACCCGGCCTACACCGGCGAGTTGAAGCCATTGGCCGTGAACGATTTCCTCGACGACGTCGACCTTGTCGTCAAGGTCATCGAGCGCCACGTGGAGAAGTCGAAACTCAACATCAAGGGGGCCTCGATCATCGTTTCCGGCGGTTACGGCGTGGGATCGAAGGAGAACTTCAACCTGCTGCACGAGCTGGCAACGGTTCTCGGCGGGGAAGTTGGCGCCTCGCGGGCGGCCGTCGACGCCGGTTTCGCGGAACACGCGCGCCAGATCGGCCAGACGGGCACCACCGTCCGCCCGAAACTCTACATCGCCTGCGGCATCTCCGGGCAGATACAACACACGGCCGGCATGGAGGAGTCCGCGATGGTGATCGCGATCAATACCGATCCCGCCGCGCCGATCAACAAGTTTGCCGACTACGTGATCACCGGCGACTTGAACGCGGTCATCCCGAAGATGATCCAGTATTACAAGAAAAACAGTAAATAAGAACAAGTTATGGCAAACTTCTACACGGATAACACGGACATTAAATTCCACTTGGAACATCCCCTCATGAAAAAGATCGTGGCCCTGAAAGAGCGCGATTTTCAGGACGCCGCGACGCGCGAGGACGCGCCGCGGAACTTCGAGGACGCGATGGACAACTACGACAAGGTGCTGGAAATCGTGGGCGAGATTTGTGGTGACGTCTTGGCCGAGAACGCCGAGGACGTGGACGCCGAGGGGCCGCGGGTCGTCAACGGGCGCGTGGAATACGCCCCCGGCACGCGACAGAACCACGACGTGCTGACGCAAGCCGGCCTGTATAACATGTCCCTGCCGCGGGAGTACGACGGGCTGAACTTCCCCATCGTCCCCTACGTGATGGCCGCCGAGCTGGTCTCCCGCGCCGACGCCGGGTTTGGCAACATCTGGGGCCTGCAGGACTGCGCCGAGACGATTCACGAGTTCGCCAGCGACGACCAGAAGCGGCGCTTCCTGCCGCGCGGCGCCCGGGGGGAGACCTACTCGATGGACCTCACCGAGCCGGACGCCGGGTCGGACTTGCAGGCCGTCCAGCTAAAGGCCACGTTGAAAGACGGGCAATGGCTGCTGAACGGCGTCAAGCGCTTTATCACGAACGGCGACGCCCAGATTGCCCTCGTCCTGGCCCGCTCGGAGGAAGGCACGCAGGACGGGCGCGGCCTCTCCATGTTTATCTACGACAGGGCTAACGGCGGCATGACCGTGCGGCGCATCGAGAATAAACTCGGCATCAAGGGTTCGCCCACCTGCGAGCTGGTCTTCAAGGACGCCCCCGCCGAGTTGTGCGGCGATCGCAAGCTGGGATTGATCAAGTACGTGATGTCCCTGATGAACGGCGCCCGGCTGGGCGTCGGCGCGCAGGCGGTGGGCATCGCCGAGGCGGCCTACCGCGAGGGCTTGAAATATGCCCGCGAGCGTTTCCAGTTCGGCAAGGCGATCATCGAGTTCCCCGCCGTCTACGAGATGCTGGCCAACATGCAGGTCAAGTTGCAGGGCGCGCGCTCCATCCTCTACGAGACCAGCCGCTTCGTGGATATATACAAGACCTATACCCACCTCGCGACCGAACGCTCGCTGGAAAAGGAGGAGCGGGAGGAACTGAAAAAATACCAGAAACTGGCCGATTTCTACACGCCGCTCCTGAAACTGTTCGCGAGCGAGTATGCCAACGAGATTGCCTATGATGCCTTGCAGATCCACGGCGGCTCGGGGTACATGAAGGATTATCCCATCCAGCGCCTCGCGCGGGACGCCCGCATCACGAATATCTACGAGGGAACTTCCCAGTTGCAGGTGGTCGCTGCGATCCGCGGCGTCACCACGGGACACTACCTGAAGCAGGTACGGGAAGTGTACGAGCTTCTCCCCGTGCAGCCGGGCTTGGAACCCGCGAGCGAAGCCCTGAAGGGAATGACCGCCGAGTACGAGGCCGCCGTGGCCACCGTGACCGCCGCCGGAGACCCGGAATACGTCGACTTCCACGCCCGCAGGCTGGTAGAGATGATCGGCTATATCATTATCGGTTACCTGCTCCTCCAAGACGCGTCGCGTCGCGAAAGCTATGCCAAGTCAGCCGCCCTCTTCGTGAAATACGGGCAGGCCAAGGTAGCCGCCCACGCCGCCTTTATCCGCAATTTCCAGACGGAAGATCTGGAGGCTTACAAGAAGGCTTGATAACCCCCTCGCCGGTACCGGCGAGGGGGCTTCTCCTCTAAATACACGAGGGACGCAGGCAGAAGGACACTCCCCAATACCGTCAACTTAAGCAAAAACAGTTTCCGCTCGGCATAGGCTCCAAGCCGACGTCGGGTTAAAAGCACGCTTCTGCCCTATACCGTCAGGGGTTGAACACCTACGGCATTCGTGAACGGACGGAAAATATTTTCTATTGATATATAAGCCCTAACGGGCTATGCTTATCCTGAACTCAGGTTAAGTAAACGACATGGATTTCTAATGCGTAATTTGGGCCGGGTTCAATCCGCCCCTCGTAATTGCTAATTCGTGATTGACTCCCGCGTGTAGTCTCGCCAGCGGCGGATCAGGGCCTCCATGTCGGCGGGCAGGGCGGAGTCGAAGGCCATCCACTCGCCCGTGGCGGGATGGGTGAAGCCCAGCGTCTTGGCGTGGAGGGCTTGCCGGGGGCAGGTGTTAAAGCAATTTTGAACGAATTGCCGGTACTTGGTAAAGGTCGTCCCCTTCAGGATCTCGTCACCGCCATAGGCGGCGTCGTTGAATAGGGGGTGCTTGATGGACTTGAAGTGGGCGCGGATCTGGTGCGTGCGCCCGGTCTCGAGGATGCACTCCGCGACGTTCACGTACCCCAGCCGCTCCAACACGCGGTAGTGCGTGACGGCGTGTTTCCCGTGCTCGTCGCCCGGGGGGAAGACGCTCATCGTCTTGCGGTTGACGGGGTTTCGCCCGATATTCCCGGTGATGGTGCCCTGTTCCCCGTCGAGGTTGCCCCAGCAGACGGCGACGTACTCGCGCCGGGAGGTCTTGTTGAAGAATTGGAGGCCCAGCCCCGTTTTGGCCTCCGCCGTCTTTGCGATCACCAGCAGCCCGGAGGTATCCTTGTCGATCCGGTGCACCAGCCCGGGGCGGGCATCCCCGGCGGCGAAGAGGGGATTCTCCTTCAGGTACCACGCGAGGGCGTTGACCAGCGTGCCGGAGTAGTGCCCGAACGAGGGGTGTACCACCATCCCGGCGGGCTTGTCGATGACGAGCAGGTGATCATCCTCGTGGACGATCACCAGCGGGATCTCCTCCGGCACGACGGTGATCTCGCGCTTGGGGCGGGGGAGGACGAGCGTCAAGACGTCCCCGGGTTTCACGCGGTAGTTGGGCTTCACCGGCACCCCGTTCGCCCGGATGCAACCGGCGGTGGCGGCATCCTGTACCCGGGTGCGGGAAGCGTTCGGGAGACGATCCGCCAGGAACTTGTCGACGCGCAGCAGCGACTGCCCGTTATCCACCTCCACGCGGAAATGCTCGAACTCCCGTTCCCCCTCCCCGTCGTCAAGCTCGTCGTCTAACTCCTCGTCGATCATTCGTCCTCGGTGATGAAGTCGCCCTCCTGCCCGGGAGCAGGTTGTTCCTCGATTTTTTTCTTGGGGTCCCGGGTGAGCGAGAGGTTCACGTTCCTGCCGGCGCTCGTGACGTAACCCGCCCCGGGGCGTTGCTCGTAGACGTATGCGACGGCCCGCTCGGCGTCGTTCCTGACGGTATGATCCCCGGTCACCTCGCCCACGTTGAGGTAGGCTTGCAGCAGGAGGTCGACGGCCTCTTCCAGCGTCTTGCCGGTCAGGCCGGGCACGGTAGTCTCGACCTCCCCGCCCCCGTCGCCGAGCAGGATGTCGATCCTCGCCCCCACGGGAAGCCGCGTACCGGCCTCGACGGGAAGGCCGCCGTGGCGGAAGCCGAGCACGAGGTTGGCGTAGGGAGAGGGGGTATACTCTACCCGCCCCGGTTGCAGCCGCAAGGCCCGCAGCCGTTGCAGGGCCTGGCGGAAGGAGGGCTGGTTAAGCTCGGGAAAGAGGAGAGTCTCCTGCTCCTTGGCGTTCACGGTCAGTTGGATCACCCGGTTATTTTTCACCCGCGCGTCAGGCAAGGGGTACTGTTCCACGACCACCCCGCCCGGCAGGTTCCTGTTATACACCGAGTCGATGACCACCACGTGCAGCCCCTTCTCCTCCACGACCCGCGCGGCCTCCCGCGGGGCGACGCCGCGCAGGTTAGGCACGAGGATATAGTGACCGTGCCGCGTGTAATTATCCAGGCACCGCAGCACGAACCAGGCGCTCAATAAAAACAGCACGATGGCCACCGCCACGTTCGCGAGCCAAAACCGGAATCCCTTCTTGTTAAAACGATACATAACAACCTTTGTAAGTGAATCATGCCCGGCGGGAAACCGCGCCCGCCCGGAAATAGTAGGGCAAAATTAGCAGTCTTTTTTTAAATATCCCGCTATTTTACTACTTTTGCT
>JAISAV010000061.1 GCA_031266545.1 Odoribacteraceae bacterium
TTATCTTTGCGCGTCCTTATTGATCGGAATATATTATTTACTCATAGTTAGACTTATGAACCTGACATTATTCGTAGTCGTGTTGATCACGGCCATCGTGCTGGTTGTCGCGGCGTTGGGGATAGCGAAGCTCGTGTCGCCCCGCGCGTTCAACCTGCAGAAGGGGGAGGCGTACGAGTGCGGCATCCCGACGCGCGGCAGCTCGTGGATGCAGTTCAAGGTGGGGTACTACCTGTTCGCCATCCTGTTCCTGATGTTTGACGTGGAGACGGTGCTGCTGTTCCCGTGGGCGCTGACGGTACGCGAGCTGGGGGGCGCGGGGTTGATCAGCATCTCGTTTTTCATCGCGATCCTCGTGCTGGGCCTGGCCTACGCGTGGAAGAAAGGAGCGCTGGAATGGAAGTGAAGATCAAGTCCATGAAGCGGGAGGATTTCAACGATAACGAGTATCTTGAACAGCTCCTCCGGGAATCCGGCGCGAACGTCGTGGTCGGGTGCCTCGACGATCTCGTCAACTGGGGGCGGTCGAACTCGCTGTGGCCGCTCACGTTCGCCACGAGCTGCTGCGGGATCGAGTTCATGGCCGTGGGCGCGGCGCGGTACGACTTCGCGCGCTTCGGCTTCGAGGTGACCCGCGCCAGCCCGCGCCAGGCGGACTTCATCATGGTGGCGGGGACGATCGTCCACAAGATGGCCCCGGTGCTCAAGCGGCTCTACGACCAGATGGCCGAGCCGAAGTACGTGATCGCGATGGGGGCGTGCGCCATCTCCGGCGGCCCGTTCAAGGCGTCGTACCACGTGTTGAAGGGGGTGGACACGATCATCCCCGTGGACGTCTACGTGCCGGGGTGCCCCCCCCGGCCGGAGGCCCTGCTGTACGGGCTGATGCAGTTGCAGCGCAAGGTGAAGGCGGAAAAGTTCTTCGGGGGCAAGAACAGGAAGGAGAAGAGGTCTCAACGTTTAAACGATTGACATGATAGGAATAGACAAGATTATCGCCAGGTTCCCGGGGACGCGGGTGGAGGAGGGCGCCGCCCTGCCGACGCTCGTGGCGCCGCCCGGGGAGTATCGCGCGCTGGCCGGGTTCCTGCGCGATGACGAGGGGGCGCGGTTCGATTACCTCGCGTGCATGACCGGCGTGGACGGCGGCGAGTGGCTGGGCGTCGTGCTGCTGCTGGAGTCCACGACGAGCGGGGAGCGCGTCTACCTGCAGACGGGGACGACCGACCGGGAGCGCCCGCTGCTGCCCACCGTCTCGGACCTGTGGGAGACGGCCAACCTGAACGAGCGGGAGGTGTACGACTATTTCGGCATCCGCTTCGCCGGGCACCCGGACACGCGCCGCCTCTTCCTGAGGAACGACTGGGTGGGCTACCCGCTGAGGAAGGATTACGACGCCGACGCGCTGGTGAATCCCGTGCGGCTCGAGAGCGACGAGACGCCGGACGACACGCGCTCGTGGCGCGAGGACGGCGGGGAGGAGGCGCACGCGCTCTTCGATGACGAGGAGTACGTCGTCAACATCGGCCCCCAGCACCCGGCCACGCACGGCGTGCTCCGCTTCCGGGTGGCGCTGGAGGGGGAGATCGTGAAGAAGGTGGACGTGCACTGCGGGTATATCCACCGCGGCATCGAGAAGATGTGCGAGAGCCTCACCTACCCGCAGATGCTGCCGATGACCGACCGGCTGGATTACCTGGCCGCCCACCAGCACCGGCACGCCCTGTGCCTGTGCGTGGAGGAGGCGCTGCAGATGGAGGTGCCGGAGCGGGTGAAGTACATCCGCACGATCATGGACGAGCTGAACAGGCTGTCGTCGCACCTGCTCTTCTGGTCGACGCTCTGCATGGATCTCGGGGCGCTGACGGCCTTCTTCTACGGCTTTCGCGACAGGGAGAAGGTGCTGGACATCATGGAGGAGACCACCGGCGGGCGCCTGATCCAGCATTATAACGTGATCGGGGGGGTGACGGACGATATCCATCCCAACCTCGCGCGCCGGGTGAAGGAGTTTATCAAGTACCTGCCCCCGATGCTGAAGGAGTACGACGAGGTGTTCACGGGCAACGTGATCGCGCGCGAGCGGATGACGGGCGTGGGGGTGCTGTCGCGGGCGGACGCGATCTCCTACGGGGTGACGGGGCCGTCGGGACGCGCCTCGGGGTGGGCGTGCGACGTGAGGAAGCGGCGCCCCTACGGGGTGTACGACAAGGTCGATTTCAAGGAGATCGTCCACGAGGAGGGGGACTCGTTCCACCGCTACCTGACGCGCGTGGAGGAGATCACGGAGTCGCTGCGCATCCTCGAGCAACTGGTGGATAACGTGCCGCCGGGCGAGTTCGCCGTGAAGACCAAGCCGGTGATCAAGCTGCCGGAAGGCCGGTATTTCAAGAGCGTGGAGGGGAGCCGGGGCGAGTTCGGCGTCTACATCGAGAGCCGGGGCGAGAAGACGCCCTACCGGCTGAAGTTCCGCTCGACGAGCTTCCCGCTGGTGTCGGTGGTGCCGCTCCTGGCGCGCGGCAGCAAGATCGCCGACCTGATCGCGATCGGGGGGACGCTGGATTATATCGTGCCGGACGTCGACCGGTAGAACATGGAAACGTATAAATAGTTGAAAGGATGTTTGATTTTTCAGTTATAACACGGTGGGTTGACCAGTTGCTCCGGGGGGTGATGCCCGACGCGGCGGCTACCGTGGTGGAGTGCGTCATCATCGGTTTGTGCCTGCTGCTGGGGTACTCGGTCATCGCGCTGGCGCTGATTTACGCGGAGCGGAAGGTGTGCGCGTGGTTCCAGTGCAGGCTGGGGCCTAACCGCGTGGGGCCTCTCGGGCTGTTGCAGAGCGTGGCGGACATGGTGAAGATGCTGATCAAGGAGATTATCGAGATCCGGCACGTGGATCGCTTCCTGTTCGGGCTGGCGCCCTACATCGTGATCGTCGCCTCGGTGGGGGCGTTCGCGTGCCTGCCGTTCGCGAGGGGGCTGCAGGTGCTCGATTTTAACGTCGGGATCTTTTTCCTCGTGGCCGTCTCGTCGATCGGGGTCGTGGGCATCCTGCTGGCCGGGTGGGCGAGTAATAACAAGTACTCGCTGATCGGCGCCATGCGCAGCGGCGCGCAGATGATCAGTTACGAGCTGTCGATCGGGCTGTCGATCCTGACGATGGTGGTGCTCTCCGGCACGCTGCAGATCACGGAGCTGGTGGAGGGACAGGCCGACGGGTGGCTGCTCTTCAAGGGGCACGTCCCGGCGGCGATCGCCTTCGTGATCTACCTCGTGGCCGGGACGGCGGAGACGAACCGCGGGCCTTTCGACCTGCCGGAGGCCGATTCGGAGCTGACGGCCGGTTATCACACGGAGTATTCCGGGATGCATTTCGGCTTTTTCTACCTCGCCGAGTACCTGAACCTGTTTATCGTGGCCGGCGTCGCCACGACCCTCTTCCTCGGGGGGTGGATGCCGCTGCACGTCCCCGGGTGGGAGGGCTTTAACGAGGTGATGGATTATATTCCCTCGATCTTCTGGTTTTTCGGGAAGGCGGGGGTGATGATCTTCGTGATCATGTGGTTCAAGTGGACGTTCCCCCGCCTGCGCATCGACCAGTTGCTGCGGCTGGAGTGGAAGTACTTGCTGCCGGTCAACTTGTTGAACTTGCTGCTGATGGTGATCGTGGTGGTCTATAAGTTACATTTTTAATTCCGAACTATGAATAACGCGAGTGAATATATCGTCAATTTTGCCCGGGGGACGCGCTCCCTGCTGGTCGGCATGAGGGCCACGCTCCGGGTGTTTTTTCGCGCGAAGACGACGGAGCGGTACCCCGAGAACCGGGCGACGCTGACCATGTTCGACCGTTTTCGCGGGGAGCTGGTGATGCTGCACGACGAGCAGAATTACCACCGGTGCACCGCCTGCGGGATCTGCGAGATGAATTGCCCGAACGGCACGCTCCGCGTCACGAGCGAGTGGGTGGTCGACGAGGCCGGGAAGAAGAAAAAGTCGCTGGTCGAGTATCAATACGACCTCGGGAGCTGCCTCTTTTGCCAGTTGTGCGTGAGGACGTGCGCGCAACAGGCGCTGGGCTTCCTCCCCACGTTCGAGCACGCCGTGTTCACGCGCGGCAAGTTGATCCACAAGTTAAACCGCGAGGGGTCGTCGCTGGCGCCGAAGCCCGTCGCGGAAAGTCATACCGTATAAATCACGCCTCATGGATATATCAATACAAGAAACGGTCTTTTTCTTGCTGGCCACGGTGATTGTGCTCTTTTCAATCCTGACGGTGACCACCAAGCGGATCCTGCGCTCGGCGACCTACCTGCTGTTCGTGCTGTTCGCGACGGCCGGGATCTATTTTCAACTCGAGTACTCGTTCCTGGGGGCGGTGCAGCTCACGATCTACGCCGGGGGGATCATCATCCTCTACGTGTTCTCGATCCTGCTCACGAACCAGCAGGCGGACGAGCGGCTGGAAAAACTCAAGAATAGCAAGGTGGCGGCCGGGATCGTCGCGGCGGTCGCCGGGGCGGGGCTCTCGCTCTTTCTCCTGCTGACGCACTCGTTCGGCCCCTCGCGGCTGGCGGGCGGCGAGGTGCCGGTGAAGGCGGTGGGGACGGCCCTGATGGGGACGGAGAAGTACCAGTACCTGCTCCCCTTCGAGGTGATCAGCATCTTGCTGCTGGCCTGTATCATCGGGGGTATCATGATCGCGCGGAAACGATAAAATAACAAGATTATGGAGAAATTACACTTGGAATACTACCTCGTCGTGAGCATCATCATGTTCTTCGCCGGGATTTACGGGTTTATCACCCGCCGGAACTTGCTGGCGATATTGATCTCGATCGAGTTGATCTTGAACTCGGTGGATATTAATTTCGCGCTGTTTAACCGCTTCCTTTTCCCCGGTCAACTGGAGGGCTTCTTCTTCACGCTGTTCGCCATCGGCGTCTCCGCTTGCGAGACGGCCGTGGCCATCGCGATTATCATCAATATCTATCGCAACATCCGGAACATACAGGTGAAGAACCTCGAACAACTCAAGGACTAATGATAAATCATCGATAACATGGAATATACATTCATCATAGTACTCCTGCCATTCTTGTCGTTCCTGTTCCTCGGGCTGGCGGGGAAGAAGCTGGCGCCGCGCGTGGCGGGATACGTGGGGACCGCCGTGCTGGCGATCTCGGCGGCGCTCTCTTACCTCGCGGCGTGGCAGTATTTCACGACGGCGAAGGTCGGCGGGGTTTTCAAGCCGTGGAGCATGGATTTCAGGTGGCTGAATTTCACGAAGGATTTACACATCGACCTGGGCATGTTGATCGACCCGATCGCGGTGATGATGCTGGTGGTGATCACGACCGTCTCGCTGATGGTGCACCTGTACAGCATCGGGTACATGCACGGGGAACGGGGATTCCAGCGGTATTACGCGTTTCTCTCGCTCTTTACCTTCTCGATGCTGGGGCTGGTGGTGGCGACCAATATCTTCCAGATGTACATCTTCTGGGAGCTGGTGGGGGTCTCCTCTTACCTGCTGATCGGCTTTTATTACACGAAGCCGGAGGCGGTGGCCGCCTCGAAGAAGGCGTTTATCGTCACCCGCTTCGCGGATCTCGGCTTTCTGGTGGGGATCCTGTTGCTCTCGTTCTACACGGGGACGTTCAGCTTCGAGCGCCTGACGTCCGGCGACGCGTCGCTGTTCAACGAGGCGGGGGGCGTCACCTTCATGGGATGCTCCGTGATCGGCTGGGCCTTGGCGCTGATCTTTATCGGGGGGGCCGGTAAGTCGGCCATGTTCCCGCTGCACGTCTGGCTGCCGGACGCGATGGAAGGCCCGACCCCGGTCTCGGCCTTGATCCACGCGGCGACGATGGTCGTGGCCGGCGTCTATCTCGTGGCGCGGCTGTTCCCGGTCTATTACTTGGAGGCGCCCGACGTGCTGGTGCTCATCGCCATCGTGGGGGCGGTCACCTCGCTCTACGCCGCCGTCGTGGCGTGCGTGCAGACGGATATCAAGCGGGTGCTGGCCTTCTCGACGATCTCGCAGATCGGCTTCATGATGGTCGGCCTGGGCGTCTCCGGGCTGGAGGGGCACGAGGGGCTGGGGTACATGGCGTCGATGTTCCACCTCTTTACCCACGCGATGTTCAAGGCGCTGCTGTTCCTGGGGGCCGGCGCGATCATCCACGCCGTGCACAGTAACGAGATGGGGCACATGGGCGGGCTGCGAAAGTACCTGCCGGTGACGCGCTTTACCTTCCTGATCGCTTGTCTCGCCATCGCGGGCATTCCCCCCTTCTCCGGCTTTTTCAGTAAAGACGAGATACTGGCCGCCACCTTCCACTTCAGCCCCCTGCTGGGCGCGGTGATGAGTTTCACGGCCGGGTTGACGGCGTTCTACATGTTCCGCCTCTATTACCGGATATTCTGGAACAAGGAGACGCGCCACGATCACGCGCCGCACGAGGCGCCCCGCTCGATGACGATCCCGCTGGTCTTCTTGGCCTTCGTGACGCTGGTCGCCGGGCCGATCCCGTTTGGCAAGTTCGTCACCAGCGATCGCGCCGAGTACCTGATCCATCTCGACTGGACCGTTGCCGGCGCGAGCGTGGCCATCGCGCTGGTGGCTATCGCGCTGGCCACCCTGCTCTATCGCAAGGAGAGCGCGATACCCGATCGCCTGGCCACCTCCTTCAAGGGACTGTACACGGCGGCCTACAAGCGCTTCTACCTCGATGAACTCTACCTCTTCGTCACCAAGAAGATTATCTTCAACGGGATATCCAGGCCGATCGCGTGGTTCGACCGACACGTGGTGGACGGCACGATGAATGGCTTCGCGACCCTCTCGCAACGCGTCTCGTGCGCCATCCGGGGTTTCCAGTCGGGGCAAGTGCAGCAATATGTCATGGTGATCCTGCTGGGCACGTTATTTATCACGGTGTTGGTATTGTTTATTTAAAAAGTACACGATATGAATTTTCTATCACTATTCGTTCTTATACCGGTCTTGATGATGGGCGGGTTGTTTCTCGCGAAGAACTTGAAGCAGATCCGTCTCGTGGCGACCGCGGGGGCCTCGCTCTTGCTGGCGCTGGCCGTGGGGCTGGTGGTCGCGTATCTCGGCGAGCGGGCCGCGGGGAATCACGAGGAGATGCTTTTCGCGGCGAAGTGCCTCTGGTACGCCCCGCTAAATATCTACTATGCCGTCGGGGTGGACGGGATCTCGGTGGCGATGCTGCTGCTATCGGCGATCATCGTCTTCACCGGGGTGTTCGCCTCGTGGAAGATGGAGTTTCTCGAAAAAGAGTTTTTCCTCTGGTTCTGCCTGCTCGCGACCGGCGTTTTCGGCTTCTTTATCTCGCTGGACCTCTTCACGATGTTCATGTATTACGAGATCGCGCTGATCCCGATGTATTTGTTGATCGGCGTGTGGGGCAGCGGCCGGAAAGAGTATTCGGCCATGAAGTTGACCCTGATGTTGATGGCCGGGTCGGCCTTGCTGCTGCTCGGTATCCTGGGGATTTACTTCCTTTCCGGGGAGTCCTCGATGAACCTGCTGGAACTCGCGAAGGCGCACATCCCGACGCAGGCGCAGTACTGGATCTTCCCGCTGGTTTTCGTGGGCTTTGGCGTGCTGGGGGCGCTCTTTCCCTTCCACACGTGGTCGCCTGACGGTCACGCCTCCGCGCCGACGGCGGTCTCGATGCTGCACGCGGGCGTGTTGATGAAGCTGGGGGGATACGGCTGTTTCCGCGTGGCCATCTACCTGATGCCGGAGGCGGCAAACCACCTGGCGTGGATCTTTATCATCCTGACGGGTATCAGCGTCATCTACGGGGCCTACTCGGCCATCGTGCAGACCGACTTGAAGTATATCAACGCCTACTCTTCCGTGAGCCATTGCGGGCTGGTACTGTTCGCCATACTGATGCTAAACCAAACGGCCATGAACGGCGCGATCCTGCAAATGCTCTCGCACGGCCTGATGACCGCCCTTTTCTTCGCCCTGATCGGGATGATCTACGGGCGGACGCACACGCGCGACATCCGGGAACTGGGCGGCTTGATGAAGATCATGCCGTTCCTGGGCGTCTGCTACGTGATCGCCGGTCTGGCCTCGCTGGGATTACCGGGATTGAGCGGGTTCGTGGCGGAGATGACGGTCTTCGTGGGGGCGTTCCAGCACACGGACACCTTCCACCGGGTCTTTACCATCCTCGCGTGCACCTCGATCGTGATCACGGCGGTATACATCCTCCGGGTGGTCGGCAAGATCCTCTACGGGCCGGTAACCGACAAGCATTATCTGGCGCTGACCGACGCCAACTGGTACGAGCGCACCTCTACCGTCGTGCTTATCCTTGCCATCGCGGGCATCGGGCTGGCGCCTCTCTGGCTGTCGGACATGATCAACGGTAGCCTCCTGCCGATCATACAACACGTGAAATTGTAAATCTTTTTGAACATGGATTATTCGAGTTTTATCTACCTGAAAGAGGAACTTTCCCTGATAGCGGTGATCGTCATCCTGCTGCTCTACGATATATTTGGTTCCAAGAAGAGTTTGACCTACTTCCAGCCGGTGGCGTGCCTGCTGCTGGTGGGGCATATCCTCCTGACTTGCTGCCCGGCGCCCGCGGTGCTGGCGATCTTCGGCGACACGCCCGCGGTTGATCAGGCGAGCGCGGGCGTTTACCCGCTCTTTAGCGGCATGTACAACCTCTACCCGCTGGGGAGCATCGTGAAAAGTATCCTCGCCGTCGGCACGCTGCTGGTTCTCTTGCAGGCCCGGGGCTGGTTGGAGAGCGAGAACACCGTGATCCGGCGGGGCGAATTTTACGTGATCACCCTCTTCACGTTGCTGGGCATGTATTTCATGATCGCCGCGGGCAACTTCCTGCTCTTCTACATCGGGCTGGAACTGGCCTCTATCCCGATGGCCACGCTGATCGCCTTCGACAAGTTTCGCCACAAGTCGGCCGAGGCGGGAGCGAAATACATCCTGACCGCTGTCTTCGCCTCCGGGCTTTCGCTGTACGGCATCTCGCTGGTATACGGCACCACCGGCACGCTCTATTTCGCGGACATCCCCGCCGGCGTCACCGGCAGCCCGCTGCAAATAATGGCCTTTATCTTCTTCTTCGTGGGTTTGGCTTTCAAACTCTCGCTCGTGCCCTTCCACCAGTGGACGCCGGACGTCTACGAGGGCGCGCCGACGCCCGTCACGGCCTACCTCTCGGTGATCTCCAAGGGCGCCGCCGCCTTCGTGCTAATGGCCATCCTGTGTAAAGTTTTCGGCAACCTGATTGAACAGTGGCAAGCCATCCTCTTCTGGGTAACGATCGCCACCATCACGCTGGCCAACCTCTTCGCCCTGAGGCAGCAGAACTTAAAGCGCTTCTTCGCCTACTCCTCGATCTCGCAAGCGGGCTACATCATGCTGGGCGTGATCAGCGGCTCGGCGCTGGGCGTGACGAGCTTGATCTACTACGTGCTGGTGTACATGTTCTCCAACCTCGCCGCCTTCGGGGTGATCTCGATCATCGAGCGCCGCTCCGGGAAGGTCACGATCGACGACTACAACGGCCTCTATTCCACCAACCCGCGCCTGAGCGTCGTGATGATGATCGCCCTCTTCTCGCTGGCGGGCATCCCGCCCTTCGCCGGTTTCTTCAGCAAGTTTTTCGTCTTCGCGGCGGCCGTCGCGGAGGAATACTACTGGCTGGTCTTCATCGCCCTGCTCAACACGGTGATCTCGCTCTACTACTACCTCCGCGTGGTAAAAGCCATGTTCATCAACAAGAACGAAACGGCCATCGCCGGTTTCCGTTCCGACGCGTACACCCGCTTGAGCCTCGTCATCTGCTGCGCCGGCATCTTGTTGCTGGGCATCTTGAGCGTCGTCTACGGGAGTATTCACCACTATAGCCTCGGCTGGTAAGCCCCCGCATGAAAGAAGGTGATGCAAGCGGCTGGCGCGTGGTAGCCTCCGAGTACCTGTTCCGCCGCCCGTGGCTAACCGTCCGCCGGGAGTGTATCGAAATGCCGAACGGGAACATCATCCCCGAATTTTACGTGCTGGAATACCCCGACTGGGTCAACACGATCGCCCTCACCAAAGAAGGAAAATTCCTCTTCGTGCGCCAATACCGCCACGGGCTGGGTGAAATGTCGCTGGAACTATGCGCGGGCGTGTGCGACCCGGAAGACGCCTCCCCGCTGGAAGCCGCCCGCCGCGAACTCATGGAAGAAACCGGCTACGGCAACGGGGAATGGCGCGAGTACATGGTACTCTCCCCGAACCCCGGCTCCCAAAACAACCTCGTCCACTGTTTCCTTGCCACCGGCGTGGAAAAACTCGGCGAGCAACACCTCGAAGGCTCAGAAGACATCACTGTCCACCTCCTCTCTCTGGAAGAGGTAAAAGCCCTACTGACCGGCGGCCACCTCAAACAAGCCACGCACTTGGCCCCCCTCTGGAAATACATGGCCGAAAACCCAAGTCAATGACGAATGACAAATCGTGAGGGTAGGCAATTGCAAATACCGACCCGATGTCATTTGCTTAAGGATTTTGCCCGGCGTAAGCTGGATTCCAATGCCGTCAACTTAAGGATTAACCTTGCCTACAGCGCGGGCATCTCTATATAGGCAGTAGCCTGAAGCTACTGTACCCGGCAGCCCGTGTAACCTTGCCTGCAGCGCAGGCTTCCCTATAACCCAGCGTCGGCAAGGTTTTATTTGCCCGCGACGCGGGCGAGTGGAAGGATGCACCACGTTATACAGTAGCCTCAGGCCACTGCCTAAATAGAAACGCTCTCTCTGAGAGCTGGCATTAATTCATCAAATTGACGGCATTGGCCTGAATTTCAATGCCGTCAACTTAAACAAACACAATTTCCGCTCGGCGTAGGCTCCAGCCTACGTCGGGTTAAAAGCAAGGCTCTAGCCTTGCAAAATCTATTGCGTTGCAAGGCTGAGGCCTTGCTTCTACTGCGACGTAGGCTGTAGCCCAATGTCATCAAGTTAAGGGCTGAAGGCCCGCCAAGCAATAGCGTGGGGCAACGCCCCACGAACCGGATCATACTATTCACCAAGCCCTGCAAGGGCGTAAGCAATAGCATGGTATTGTATTGGCTCGCAGACTTTCAGCCTGCTTGTTATCTATCGGGTGACTATTCGTAGGGCGTTGCCCTACGCTATTGCTTAGTGCTCTTTCAGAGCACCTTATCCCTTAACTTGATGACATTGGGCTGGAGCCTACGCCGAGCAAAATCCTTAAAGTTGATGGCATTGGGCGTTGCCTAATGCCGTCAACTTAAGCGTGAAATCTATGGTTCGTCATTGCGAAGGCGAAGCCTGAAGCAATCCACAGCATTGTTTTTAACTGGATTGCTTCGCTCGCAATGACGGGAAACGGTTTTTCCTTAAGTTGACGGCATTGGCCGCATGCCCAATGTCGTCAACCAATTAAGGGCTGAAGGCCCGCCATAACCCAGCCCAACGCAACGCGTTGGGTAATGGATATATCATATTGCGTTGGGGCCAGAATGGGGAGCAGAAGGAAAATGAGTATGCTGCCCCTTCAGGGCGCAGGTTAGAAGGCGTATCTATTTTACCCAACGCG
>JAISAV010000069.1 GCA_031266545.1 Odoribacteraceae bacterium
TGCCTTAGATTTGCATTGAATTTTATAAAGAGTAATTTTGTAAAAAAATAACAAGAGTATAAACAGTCCAATCGAAAAGAAAGGGAACCAACCCGGTAATCTATATAGCCGTGGAAGTAAAACTTATGCACCCGTTAAAACCCGGGTTGGCTTTCTTGAAATAACGACCCGGATAAGATATTAACGTAAAGTTATTAAGGCGCTTGGGCATATTTCAAGTTCCCTTCCTTTCTTTTGGTTTTCAAAAAATAAAGATATGAAACAGTTGGTAATCGGAATCGACGTGAGCAAGGGAAAATTAGATCTTTGTGTACAATCCACAAAATCTTTCAACATCGGGCGAAACAGATCGCGTTGCGTGATTTCAGGTAATTTGCCTAACATGATTTGCCAGTTTTTAGACCACAAAGATACAAAAATGGTGGAATTACATGCATGCTTCTATTCATAAATTATTAACAGCCAAATTGATGTGCCGATAATAAGGATTGACTAAGTAAACTACATTGATGTTATGCCCTGAAAATAGTCGACAGGTTCTTTCGTCATTCGTCATTCGTCATTGACTCCTCGAGCGCTTCCGAGAGGTAGCAGCCCGTCCTGAGCCGTTCGGCGACCCGCTCGGTGTTTTGCCTCATGGTCAGGTACTCGTCTTCCGCGAGGGTGGCGCATATCGGCTCCAATTCTTCCAGCGAGTCAACGAGGATGCCGATGCCGTTCTCCCGCACGAAGGGGGCGAGGGCGCTTCGCGACCAGATGATGACGGGCAGGTGGCAGCGGATGTAGAGGGAGGTCTTGTGGGGGTTATTGTAGAGGAGATACTCGCCGTGCCCGCCCGCGCAGGTGGTGATCTCGGGGCCGTCCCAGACGAGGCCGAAGTGTCCCTCGATCTTGGAGATGAGGATGTCGGCGTTGAAGACGCCCTTGTAGCGGATGACGGGGCGCACCTCGAGATCGGCGATGTCGCCGGGGTTGCCGTACATGTTGAGGAGGTAGGAGGAGGTCGCGGCGGGTAGCTTGGCCGGGAAACAACTGCGCTTGTAGGAGAAGGTGCCGGCAAAGACGATTTCCAGCGGGCGGCGGAACGGGAGCGGGAGTGGCCGCGCGTCGGAAAGGTAATCGAAAATGGAGAGGACGGTCACGCGCGAGCGGCAACCCTGTTCTTGCAGCCATCGCTTCATCGCCTCGTTGTGCACGATCAGGCGCGAGGAGCGGTTCAGGTCGCGTATCTCCTTGTCGATGATCACCTTTTTGCGCCGCAGGGAGCGCAGGTCGTGGATGATCGTGACGACCGTGCACCCTTTCCAGCGAGCCACCCGGCAGAGGAAGGCGTAATATTTTTTCAACGGGTACTGGAGGACGAACGTGGCGCCGCGGGGCAGGCGGAGGGCGGCCAGCAGCACGGAAAAGAAGTTTTTGAAGAAGCCGTAGGCCTCGCTGGCCCGGATGGATCGCGGCAGGCCGATGTTCTTGTAACCGTTTTGTCGCAGTATTTCCTCGCAGTCGATTTTGGCCTTGGAGGCCGCGGAGGTGTACGAGCGATAGTTCTTGGAGACGTAGCAGTTATTCATGAAATTCTTGTTTGACTAATTGCAGGATGGAGGCCACGGTGTCATCCATGTCATGGTACTTGTACTCGGCAAGGCGGCCGCGGAAGATCACCTGCTCGCTGGCGCTCGCCAGTTCCCTGTAGCGGGCGAGGAGGGCCTCGTTGCGCGCGTCGTTGACGGGGTAGTAAGGCTCGTGGTCTTGGCTGTACTCGTGGGGGTACTCGCGGGTGATCACGGTGCGCGGCTGGGCGCCAAATTCAAAGTGCTTGTGCTCGATGATACGCGTGTAGGGCACTTCCCTGCTCGTGTAGTTGACCACGGCGTTCCCCTGGAAATCGGGTTGATCGAGGAGTTGTTGCTCGAAATGCAGGCTCCTGTATTCCAGCGCGCCGAGGCGGTTGTCGAAAAACTCGTCGACCCGCCCGGTGTAGAGGATCTTGTCGGCGAGGCCCTCGAGGTGGGGGCGGTCGTCGAAGAAATTGCAACCGGTCCAGACCTCGACGCCTTCCAGCAGTTTCGCCACGAGCGGGTTGTAGCCCCCGACGGGGATTCCCTGGCAGGTGTCGTTGAAGTAGTTGTTGTCAAAGGTGTAGCGCAACGGGACGCGGCGGATGATTTCCGGCGGCAGCGCCGTGGCGTCGCGTCCCCACTGCTTTTCGGTGTATTCCTTGATCAGGCAGGTGTAGATGTCGCGACCGCAGAGGGCCAGCGCCTGTTCCTCGAGATTCGCGGGTTGCCCCGTGATGGCGGCCTCCTCTATTTGCCGCGCGATTTTGGCCCTCGCCTCGCCGGGGGTGACGCAACCCCAGAGCTGGTAGAAGGTGTTCATGTTAAAGGGGAGGTTGAAGAGACGCCCCCGGTAGTTGGCCAGCGGGGAGTTGACAAAGTGGTTGAAGGGGACGAGGCGGGTCACGTAGTCCCACACTTCCCGCTGGCTCGTGTGAAAGATGTGGGCGCCGTAGAGGTGGACGTTGATCCCCTCCCGGTTTTCACAACGGATATTCCCGCCCGCCTGTTTTCGCTTTTCGATGACCAGACAGCGTTTCCCGCGGCGGGTGGCTTCCCGCGCGAAGATCGCCCCGCTAAGGCCGCTCCCGACGATCAGGTAGTCACGGCGCATCGGGGTAGAGGGCGTTTAGTTTGTCGGCCATCGCGTGGGCGATTTTCCGGCAGGCCTCGTAGTCCTCCTCCTTGGGCGCGCCCCACATCTCGTGAGAGGGGTGCACGATTTCCCACTTGATGTTTTCGGCAAAGCGGTCGAAGCGCTGGATGGCCCCTCCCGACCACGATTTCCCCCCGAAACAGGCCAGCAGGTGGTTTTTCACCGCGGCTTGCTCCAGCTCGAATAGCAAGGTTTCCATCGTGGGGAAAATGCCGGAGTTGTAGGCACAACTGCCGAGGATAACCCCCTTGAAGCGGAAAATGTCGTTGATGATGTAGGAAGGATGCGTCTTGGAGGTGTCGTGGACGCGGATTTTCCGGATACCCTTTTCCGCCAGCGCGCGGGCGATGGCGTCGGCGGCGAGTTCCGTGTTCCCGTACATGGAGCTAAAGGCGATGACCACGCCCTTGCGGGTCTCGTACTTGCTCCACGTGTCGTATTTCGCGATGATGTCGTCGATGGAGGAGCGGCGGATCGGCCCGTGGGTGGCGCAGATCATCCGGATGGGCAACTGCCCGAGTTTCTTGAGGGCGATTTGCGCCGGCTGGCCGTACTTGCCCACGATGTTGGAGTAGTAACGGCTGACCTCCTCCTCGAGGTAGTCGAGATCGACCTCGTCGTCGAAGATCCCCCCGTCCAGCGCGCCAAAGGCGCCGAAAATGTCGCCGCTGAAAAGTATCCCCTCGGTGGCCTCGAAGGTGACCATCGTTTCCGGCCAGTGAAGCATCGGGGCCATGTGGAAGACGAGCTTGTGCTGCCCGATGTCCAGCGTGGTACCCTCTTTCACCTCCATGAGGTGGTCGTTGATGTCGTAGAAGTTCCTCAGTATGGGGAAAGTTTTGGCGTTCCCGATGATCGTCACGCCCGGGTAGCGGTGAACCAGACTTTTGAGCGCGCCGGAGTGATCTGGCTCCATGTGATTGATGATCACGTAGTCCACCGCCCGCCCGTTAAGCAAGGAAGCGATTCTTTCCACGTAATTATCCATCTTGCCCCGCTCGATCGTGTCGACGACGACCACTTTTTCGTCCACGATCAGGTAAGAATTGTAGGCCACCCCCTTGGGGAGTGGCCAGTAATTTTCGAAAAGGTGCGTGCGACGGTCGTTGACGCCGATCCAGTATATGTTTTCTTTAATCTTGACAGCTTGCTTCATGATTCGCGATGGATTGAACGGGGAGGGGTTATTTTATACCTAATTTTTTCCGAATCTCCTTGGGAAGCGCGTCTTTGTGCACGATGATGTTCAAGGTCTTGGACTTCACGAAGGGATACGAGGCGTAGAAATAGCCGCCGATCTTGTTGTACTTGTTCCACGAATTTTTCACGATGAAGTAGGGGTTCCCGAACTGGTCCTTGGCCTTGCCGATGACGTGCATGCCGTGGTCGTCGGTGGTCAGGTAGTTGTCAAATTCCTGTTGCCTCATCTCCTGCGTGACCTCCTTTTCCGGCGCGGGGCCATTCTTGAAGGCTCCCGCCGTCAACTGGGTGTTCGGCAGCTTCTCCCACTTGGCGATCTCCGCCCCGCTCATCTCCTTGGGATCGGCGACGGGCAGCACGGCGACGCAGTGGGGATCCCTCGTCAAGAAACCTTGCTCGCTCACGTCGGCGCCCCACGCGAAGGTGTAGCCCTTGTCGATGGCGTTGTCCATGACGGCCATGAACTCGTCAACCGGGAGGTTGTAGGAGAGTTCCCACAGCCAGTTGTCGGGCACCTCGATGGCAAACGAGGTGTAGAACGGGTGGTGGGTATAGGAGGTGAGGTTCACGTAGTCGTCCATGTTCAGGCCGACCACCTCGCCGGCAAAGCTCTTCGGGGTATATTGCTTGCCCTTGTACGTGAACGAGGCGGGGTCGCCGCCGAGGTAGGCGTCCAGTATCCCGCGGTAGCCGCTCTTCCACGCGGTGCTCAGCCGCTTGTTGTCGTTTCTAACCACGCCGGTCACGTAGCCCTTCAGGACGGCGTCGATCTCGCCAAAGGCGTGCGTGGGTTCCCCGTATTCCAGCCCCTGGTAAGCGTCGAGGGGCACGATCCCGTACTCCCGTATCACGTGCATCACGTCGCCGAAGGCGCCGCCCACGGCAAAGTTCAACGAACCGTGCAGGCGGACGAATTTCACGCCCTTGTCATAGTAGGCCTGCCGCACGACGTACATGGCCGCGAGGTTAACGGAGTCTTTCCCCATGCGCATCATCTCGGATTCGAAGAACGAGACGCCCGACCATGACCAGCAGGTACCCGCGCGGGCCTGATCCTTGACGGAGGTGGTGGGGAGACGCTTGATGTCGGTGAAGTGATAGCCCGCGTTGTTCTGGGCGCCCGCGAAAAAGGTGAAACCTAACACGCATGCAAGAATAAAAGAGGTGATTTTTTTCATGTTATCAGATTTATTGTTTACGATTTAATCTATTTTGCTCGCCAAAGGTACGATATTACGCTCGCTTTTTATCTTCTCGCGTAATTTATTGTTAGCGATGAAGTGGTATTTCATGTTGCAGAGCCAGATGAAGAGCAGCCCGCACGCCGCGATGACCAGCGCGTCCCAGGGGGAAATGCCGGGATCGGTGTCGACGAAAAGGGCGTTCGTCGGCATTGCCGACGCCTCGTGCGTGACGAGAATGGCGGTAAGAAAGTTATTGATAAAGTGTACCCCCAGCGCCAGCTCGATGCCATCATCCTTGACGGCCACGTAACCGAGGATCAAGCCCATCAAGATGTATTGCGGCATGGTCATCCAGAAGCCGAATTTCACCACCTCCGGGTTCGCGCCATGCATCAACCCGAAAATCAGGCTGGTGAGCACGAACGGCACCCAACGATACCGGAACAACGCGGCGAATCCCTGCATCAGGTAGCCCCGGAACATGCACTCCTCCCACGCCACCTGAAAGGGCAGGAAAACGAGCAGCACGAGGCAGGTTGCCAAGAACGGGAACAGGTCGAACTGGAA